>DASRUW010000018.1:0-7368 GCA_035655255.1 Telluria sp.
TCGGACCGCACCGCCGAGGTGCTGTCCCAGTTCGCCCAGCGCGGCTGGGACGCGCTGGTGGCCATCGGCGGCGACGGCACCATGGGCATCGCGGAAGGATTGGCGCGCGCCGGGCTGTGCGTGATCGGCGTGCCCAAGACCATCGACAACGACCTGGACAAGACTTTTTCCACCTTCGGCTTCGACACGGCGGTCGGCTTCGCCACCGAATGCATCGACCGCCTGCACAGCACGGCCCAGAGCCACCGCCGCGTGATGGTGGTGGAAACCATGGGCCGCTACGCCGGCTGGATCGCCCTGCACACGGGCCTGGCCGGCGGTGCGCATGCCATCCTGCTGCCGGAGCTGCCGTTCGACATCGACAAGGTGGCCCAGGCCATCCTGGCGCGCGAGGCGCAGGGCCACCAGCACAGCATCGTGGTGGTGGCGGAAGGGGCGACCCCAGTTGACGGCCAGCGCGAACTGGTCGCGGCCGGCGCGCCGGGCCGGGCCGAGCGCCTGGGCGGCATCGGGGCCCGGGTGGCGGAGTGGCTGGAGGCGCGGACCGGCAAGGAGGCGCGTTCGCTGGTGCTGGGTCACCTGCTGCGCGGCGGCAGCCCGTCCGCCTTCGACCGCGTGTGCGCGCTGCGCTTCGGCGCGGCGGCCGTGCGCGCGCTGGCGGCGGGGCAGAGCGGGGTGATGGTCTCGCTCGGCTACCCGGACATCGTCTGCGTGCCGCTGGCCGACGTGGCCGGCCACAGCAAGCGGGTCCCGGCCGACAGCGACACCATCCAGACCGCGCGCGACCTCGGCATCTGCCTCGGCTGACGCCGTGGGGTCTGACCCCGTTTCTCAGGGGGCTGACCCCGGTTTTCGTTGACCCGGATTGCCGCTCAATGGCGCCATTCGGGCGGCACCTCGTACAGTTCCGTGTGCCCGAAGCCCTGCCGGTAGTCGAGCAGCGAAATCACCTCCGGCTCGATCCGCAGGAACACCGCTTCCTCCCACGGCTGGGTTCCCGTGCTTTCGATCATGCGTTTGATGGCCGGGAACTTGTGCAGGAACTCCTCCTGCACCGCGGCCGCCTCGGCCGCGTCCTCGACCAGGGCCGCGTGGCCGGCCAGGGACACCCCGCGGATCTCGCTCCAGTCCCCGTAGGGCAGGTCGACCGTCAGCGACACCTTGTCATTGTGTGAAATGTTGTGCGCCTTCTGGCTGTCGCGGCCGATGCCCGCGTACAAGGTCAGCCCGCGCGCGACGAAACTGACCGTGGTCGCCTGCGGATAACCGTCGTCGCGGACGGTCGCCAGCGTCATGTCGTTGGCCCCGCTCAGGATGCCTTGGATGACATCCCGGTGTTGCCGATCCAGCTGTTCCATCTTGCCTCCCGTAAGGTTGCGGAAGGACGCGGCCGTTACAGCCGCGGCAGCCCTCCCGGTGCGTGGTTCGGACGGCGTTCGCTCGCCTCCTGGCAAGGCAGGCATTTGTCGGCGGTCGGCTGGGCGCGCATGCGCGAGTGTCCGATATCCTCGCCGCAGGCGTCGCACTTGCCGTAGCTGCCGGCCGCGATGCGCTCCAGCGCCGCGTCGATGGCCTGCAGCTCGCCCAGTTCCCCGCACAGCAGGGCGATGTCCGTGTCGTTGGCCAGGTCGGCGGCGGCGCGGTCGTCCACCGCGTCGAAGGTATTGGCCAGGGCCATTTCGCGTGGATCGTCCGACTGGTGCAGGCGGGTGCGCAGGGCACCCAATACCCCGCGGCGTTCGCTGCGCAGCAGTTGTTCGAGTTCGGCGATGTCGGCGGCGGTGAGCGGGCGCATGATGATCTTAGTCCGTGTGGTTCCCTGAAACCCACTGTAACCAATCGGGACGACCCTGCAAATAAGGCTCTTTGATCTCTATCAAGAATATCCGGGATATTACTGGCCAGGAATATTCCCTACGCAGGGTGGTTTGATTGAATGATGCTAAGCCCGTATCATTCTGCTCATGACCAAACCTTTGCTAGCCAGCCAGAGCTTCGAGTGGCTGCTGTCTTCCGCCTCCGACCCGATGCTCGTGGTCGATGCGCGCGGCCGCATCATCCTGGCCAATGCCCCGGCCGAGCGCCTGTTCGGCTATGCGCCGGACGAGCTGCTCGGCCAGCCGATCGAAGCCCTGGTGCCCGAGCGCTTCCGCCATCACCACGGCGAGCAGCGCGAAGACTTCTTCGACCGGCCCCGCCCGCGGCCGATGGGCATCGGCATCGAGCTGCACGGCCGCCGCCGCGACGGCGCGGAATTCCCGGTCGAGGTGAGCCTGTCGCCGCTGCAGACCCCGGAAGGCCAGCTGGTCATGGCCACCATCCACGACATCAGCGCCAGGAAGCGCGCCGAGCAGGACCTGCTCGAGAGCGAGACCCGGATGCGCGCCATCTTCGAGACGGCCGTGGACGCCATCATCACCATCGACGAGCACGGCATCGTCGAGCGTATGAACCCGGCCGCCGAGCGCATCTTCGGCTACCGCGAGGCCGAGGTGGTGGGCAAGAACGTCTCCATGCTCATGCCTTCGCCCTACCGCGAGGCGCACGACGGCTACCTGGCCCGCTACATGGAGACGGGCGAAAAGCGCATCATCGGCAAGGGCCGCGAAGTCGAAGGCAAGCGCAAGGACGGCAGCGTGTTCCCGATGGACCTGGCCGTGGCCGAGATGAAGATCGGGCCGCGCCGCATGTTCACCGGCCTGGTGCGCGACATCACCGAGCGCAAGCAGGCGGAGGAACGCGCCGCCCAGCTGCTGCAGGAAGTCACCAGCGCCAACGAGGAGCTGACCAACTTCGCCTACGTCGTCTCGCACGACCTCAAGGCCCCGCTGCGCGCGATCGGTTCGCTGGCCGACTGGCTGGCCACCGACTACGCCGACAAGTTCAACGAGGAGGGCAAGGAGCACATGCGCCTCCTCATCAACCGGGTCCACCGCATGAGCGGCCTGATCGACGGCATCCTGCAGTATTCCCGCGTCGGCCGGGTGCGCGAGGCCCAGCTGCCGGTGGACCTGAACAAGCTGGTCAAGGATGTGATCGACCTGCAGGCGCCGGCCGAAGGCATGCGCATCGCGATCGACGGCCCGCTGCCGACCATCGTGGCCGAGCCGACCCGCATCGAGCAGGTGTTCCACAACCTGGTCTCGAACGCCATCAAGTACATGGACAAGCCGGCCGGGGAGATCCACATCGGCTGCCAGGACGAGGGGCGGCGCTGGCGTTTCTATGTCAGCGACAACGGGCCGGGTATTGAAGAGCGCCATTTCGAACGCATCTTCCAGCTGTTCCAGACCCTGGCGCCGCGCGACCGGGTGGAATCGACCGGCGTGGGCCTGGCCCTCGTGAAGAAAATTGTAGAAATGTACCAGGGGCGGGTCTGGGTCGAGTCCAAGCTGGGCGCCGGCACCACCTTCTGGTTCACCTTGCCAAAAATTCCAGGGAAACGCGATGCACGTCACTAACAAACCCATCCTGCTGGTCGAAGACGACAAGGTCGACGTCATGACCATCCTGCGCGCGCTGAAGGAGATTCACGTCGCCAACCCGGTGGTCAACATGGAAAACGGCGAGGCCGCCCTCGAGTACCTGGCCGACGACAGCCACGAGCGCCCCTGCATCATCCTGCTCGACCTGAACATGCCGATCATGAACGGCATCGAGTTCCTCCAGAAGATGAAGGCCGATCCGCGCTTCCGCCGCATTCCGGTGGTGGTGCTGACCACCTCCGAGGAGCAGCAGGACAAGGTCAACAGCTTCGAACTGGGCGTGGCCGGCTACATGGCCAAGCCGGTCGACTACCGCCGCTTCGTCGAGATGATCCGCTCGATCGACATGTACTGGACCATCAGCGAGATGCCGTGAAGGACCTGCCGCGCCTGCGCGTGCTCATCGTCGAAGATGATGTGGTGGACCGCCTGGCCTGCCGGCGCGCGTTCGCGGCCGACCGCCACCACGCTTTCGAACTGCTGGAGGCCGAAAGCGGCCAGCAGGGGCTCGATATCGCCCACCGCGAGCGGCCCGACTGCATCCTGCTCGACTACCACCTGCCGGACCTGACCGGCCTGGAATTCCTGGCCCGCCTGGGCGCCGACCGCGCGGCCCACGGCATTCCCGTCATGATGCTGACCGGCGCCGACAGCGCCGCCGTCGCCGCCGAGGCCATGCGCCGCGGCGCGCGCGACTACCTGGTCAAGGACCTGGACGGGCACTACCTCGAGCTGCTGCCCAACGCCATCGACCGCATGCTGCGCGAGCAGCGCCTGATCGAGGAGAAGCACCAGGCCGAGGCCAAGTTCCGCTCGCTGGTCGAGCAGATCCAGGCGATCACCTACATCGCCGCGCTCGGGCAGGCGGACGGGGTGCAATACATCAGTCCCCAGATCCGCATGCTCGGCTTCACGCCCTCGGAGTGGATCGCCCAGCCGCGCCTGCACGCGGCGCGCCTGCACGCCGAGGACCGCGAGCGGGCCCAGGCCGCCATCCGCGCCAGCCGGCTGGAGGGCGCGCCGCTCGACATCGCCTACCGCATGCTGACGCGCGACGAGCGCATGCTCTGGTTCCGCGACCGCGCCGAGGTGGTGCGCGACGACGAGGGCACGCCCCTGTTCCTGCAGGGACTGATGGTCGACATCAGCGCCTCCAAGCAGGCCGAGGCGGCCCTGCGCCAGTCGCAGGACGAGCTGCGCCGGCTGGCCGCGCACCAGGAGAAGATCAAGGAGCACGAGCGCAAGCGCATCGCCCAGGAGATCCACGACGAGCTGGGCGGGCTGCTCACCGGGATCAAGGCCTATATTTCGGTGGCGATGGAGCGCGCCGCCAGCGACGGACAATCCGCCGTGCCGCTGCTGTCGGAGACCTCCACGCTGGCCCAGACCGCCATCGAGACCGTGCGCCGCGTGATCACCGACCTGCGCCCTAGCGTGCTGGACCAGCTGGGCGTATGGGCCGCGCTCGAATGGTATGCCGACCAGATCGCCCAGCGCACCGGCCTGGCCTGCGACGTGCGGATCACTCCCGCCGCCCAGGACACGGAGCTCGATCCCGAGCGCAGCACCATGCTGTTCCGGATCGTGCAGGAAGCCCTGACCAACGTCGTGCGCCACGCCGAGGCCAGCGCCGTGTCGATCTCCGCCGCCCGCGACGGCGACACGCTCGCGCTGGAAGTGCGCGATAACGGCAAAGGAATTGACACAGATCGCTTGCTCAACCGCGAGAGCTGGGGCATTCTCGGCATGCACGAACGGACCCGCCGTTTCGCGGGTGAATTGAAGATCCAGGGCGTGCCCGGGCAGGGCACCAGCCTCCAGTTGCGTTTACCGCTGAACGATGAACATGCCGACTAATCCGATCCGCGTCCTGCTGGTGGACGACCACGCCATTGCCCGCAACGGCGTGCGCCTGATGCTGGGCACCGCCGGCGACATCGAAGTGGTGGGCGAGGCCTCCAACGCCCAGGAGGCCATGCAGCTGATCGACAAGCTGGAGGTGGATGTGGCCCTGCTCGACATCACCATGCCGGGCAAGAACGGCCTGGACCTGCTCAAGTCGATGAAGGCCGAGAAGCCGCGCCTGGGCGTGCTGATGCTGAGCACGTATTCGGAAGAGATCTACGCCGTGCGCGCCCTCAAGCTGGGCGCGGCCGGCTACCTGACCAAGGACGTGCCGACGGCGGTCCTGATCGAAGCCGTGCGCAAGGTCGCCAAGGGCGGCAAGCACGTCAGCCCGTCCCTGGTCGACAAGCTGGCCAGCATGATCGGCGGCGGCGCCCCGGCGGCGGGGCACGAGGCCTTGTCCAACCGGGAGCTGGAGGTGTTCAAGCTGATCGCCAAGGGGGAATCCCTGGTGCGCATCGGCGAACTGCTGCACCTGTCGCCCAACACGGTCACCACCTACCGCACCCGCATCCTCGAAAAGATGGGCATGACGACCAATGCCGAGCTGACCCGCTACGCCATCGAGCAAGGCCTGCTCTGACACCGGCTGTCACGGATCCCCTACACGATCCTATCCCGCTTTCCCCTACAAGGCTTGACGTAGTCCCTTGATACCGGGGGCTTGCACGATCGCGAATAATGTGTACATCGCAATCGTTTTCTTTTAGGGGACTTCCATGATCAGCTCCACGACCACCACCAACAAGTGCGCGGCCTGCGGTTTCCAATCCATGTGCCTCGCCGGTGGCCTGGATGACAGCAACCTGGGCAAGATGGATGACATGGTCGGCCGCCGCCGCCGTGTCGCCCGCGACGAGCGCCTGTACCGCCTGGGCCAGCCCTTCACCCACCTGTATGCCGTGCATTTCGGCCACTTCAAGACGGTGCAGGTGGACCGCCGCGGCCAGCAGCAGATCACCGGCTTCATGATGGCCGGCGAGCTGCTCGGCATGGATGCCATCGCTTCGGCCCGCCACGCCAGCGACGCGGTCGCCCTGGAGGACAGCGAAGTGTGCGAGATCCCCTTCGCCCGCCTGGAACAGATGCTGGTCGAACAACCCGAGCTGCTGAAGCACTTCCATCGCCTGATGAGCCAGGAAATCCTGCGCGAGCAGTCGATGATGCTCTCCCTGGGCAATATGCGCGCCGAACAGCGCCTGGCCATGTTCCTGCAGAACCTGGCGTCGCGCTACGCCGCCCGCGGCTACTCCGGCAGCCGCTTCCAGCTGCGCATGTCGCGCGAGGATATCGGCGGCTACCTGGGCCTGACCATCGAATCGATCAGCCGCCTGCTGGCCCGTTTCCGCAAGAACGGCTGGATCAAGCTCGACAACCGCGACATCGAACTGCTGGACCGCACCAGCCTGGAGGCCCTGGCCGCCGGCCTGACCGTCGAGACGGAAGCCGCCACCGACATGGCGCCGGCCATGCAGAAGCGCAGCTCGCACGTGATCCCGATCCGCGCGGCGGCCTGAAGAAGCATTCCGTCATCCCCGCGCATGCGGGGACCCCTGCGCTTCAGCGTGGCGGACAGTTCCGTACCAGAGGTCCCCGCTTGCGCGGGGATGACGTTCACAGGATGGAGGACGTATGACACCGAGACTCCTGGCCGGCGCAGTCCTGCTGGGCCTGGCCCTGGCGGCCCAGGCCCAGTTGCCCGCTGCGCAGCAGCAGAACGGCGTGGCCTACATCACCGGCGGGGTCGGCGCCGACGAGCAGCAGGCCTTCCAGGCCGCGCGCCCCGACTACAACCTGCAGCTGACCTTCGCCACCCGGGCCAGCGGCGCCTACCGCGCCGACGTGGCCGTTACCGTCACCGACGCCAAGGGCGACGTCCGCCTGCAGCTGCCGCAGGCGGGTCCGCTGCTGTATGCCAAGCTCCCTCCCGGCAACTACAAGGTCAGCGTAAGCGCCGGCGGCAAGACCTTCACCAAGC
>DASRUW010000019.1:0-14722 GCA_035655255.1 Telluria sp.
GCCCTGCTCGCTCAGTTGCAGGATGCGGCCGCAACGCCGCGCCAGTTCCTGGTCGTGGGTGACGATGACGAAGGCGGTGCCCAGCGTCTGCGCCAGCTCCAGCATCAGGTCGAATACCTGGTTGGCGGTGGAGTGATCGAGGTTGCCGGTCGGCTCGTCGGCCAGCACGCAGGCCGGTTCCGTCACCAGCGCCCGCGCCAGCGCCACGCGCTGCCGCTCGCCGCCGGACAGCTCGCCCGGCACGTGCGTGACGCGCTTGCCAAGCCCGACGCGCTCCAGCATCGCGTGCGCGCGCCGCAGCGCATCCGCACGCGGCATGCGCCGGATCAGCAGCGGCATCGCGACGTTCTCCAGCGCCGAGAATTCCGGCAGCAGATGGTGGAACTGGTAGACGAAACCGAGCGACGCATTGCGCAGGTCGCCGCGCTGCGTTTCCGACAGGCCGGCGAAGTCCTTCCCGAGCAGCGTGACGCTGCCGGTGGTCGGCGTATCGAGCCCGCCCAGCAGGTGCAGCAGCGTGGACTTGCCGGAGCCGGAGGCGCCCAGGATCGCCACGCGCTCCCCGCGGCCGACAGCAAAATCGATATGCTGCAGCACCTCGACCGCATACTGTCCCTGGGTGAAGGTCTTGCCCAGGTTGAGGCAGGCCAGCACCGGCGCAGCTTGATCACTCATAGCGCAGCGCCTCCGCCGGCTTGACGCGCGACGCCGACCAGCTGGGATACAGCGTGGCGCCAAACGCCAGCGCCACCGTCACGGCGCCGATGGTGCCGACATCCGACCAGCGCAGGTCCGACGGGATGTCGGTGTTGAGGTAAATATCCTTGGCCAAGAACTGCACTCCCAAAGTTTTCTCGATAAATGGAACGATGACGTCGATGTGCTGCGCCACCAGCACCCCGCCGACGACGCCGATGGCGGTGCCGGCCAGGCCGACCAGCGCGCCTTGCACCACGAAGATCTTCATGACCGAACCGGGCGAGGCGCCCAGCGTGCGCAGGATGGCAATGTCGGCCTGCTTGTCCGTCACGGTCATGACCAGCGACGAGACGAGGTTGAAGGCGGCGACCGTCACGATCAGCGCCAGCACGATGAACATCATCTTTTTCTCGATCTGCGTGGCGGCGAACCAGTTGGCGTTCAGCCTGGGCCAGTCGCGCACTTCGACGCTGGCCGGGAAGCGCTTGCGCAGGTCCTCGGCCACTTCCGGGGCGCGGTGCATGTCCGCGATGCGCAGGCGCAGGCCGGACGGGCCGTCCAGGCGTTCCAGCCGCTGCGCGTCCTCCAGCCGCACAAAGGCGAAGGACGCATCGAACTGCGGATGACCGGATTCGACGATGCCCACCACGCGAAAGCCGCGCACCCGCGGCAGCACGCCGGCCGGCGTCACCTGTCCCTGCGCCAGGGCCATGGTGACGCGGTCGCCCACGTCCACGCCCAGGCCCTGGGCCAGGCCGGCCCCGAGGACGATGTTGAACTGGCCCGGCTCCAGCGCATCCAGGCTGCCGCGACGGACCTGCCTGGCCACGTCGGACACCTTGTGCTCCTCGGCCGGCAGGATGCCGCGCACCACCGTCGGGCGCACCTCGCGTCCGTTCATCAGCATGGCCTGCGTCTGCACATAGGGCGCGGCGCCGCGCACTTCCGGATTTTGCATGGCGATGGCGGCGGCGGCGTGCCAGTCCGGCAGCGCGCCATCGCGCTCGAACACTTCGATATGGGCCAGCACCGACAGCATGCGCCCGATCACGTCCTGCTGGAAGCCGTTCATGATCGACAGCACCACGATCACCGCGCCCACGCCAAGCGAGATGCCGGCCAGCGAAATGGCGGAGATGAAGGAGATGAAGCTGTTGCGCCGCGCACGCTTGCCCGCCCGCGTGTAGCGCAGCCCGATCATCCATTCGAAGGAGCTATTCATAGCGCAGCCCCTCAGCCGGGTTGATCCGGGCCGCCGACCAGCTGGGATAGATGGTAGAGAAGAAAGCCAGCGCCACCGACACCGCCGCGATCGCACCGACGTCGCCCCAATGCACGTCCGACGGCACCGTGCTGATGAAGTAGATCTCCGGGTTGAGCAGATGCGTGCCGAGCGCGCGTTCGATCAGCGGCACGATCACGTCCAGGTTCATGGCGAACAGCACCCCGAGCAGCACCCCGAGTCCCGCGCCGAGCGCGCCGGTGAGCGTGCCCTGCACCACGAAGATCTTCATCACCGAACGCGGGGACGCGCCCAGGGTGCGCAGGATGGCGATGTCCGCCTTCTTGTCCGTCACCGTCATCACGAGGGTGGAGACCAGATTGAAGGCTGCTACCGCGATGATCAGGGCCAGGATGATGAACATCATGTGCTTCTGGGAGGCGACAGCCGCGAACCAGGTGGCGTTCAGGGCCGTCCACGGCAGCACCCGCGCGTCGGGGTAGAGATTGCGCGCCAGTTCGCGCGCCACATCCGGCGCGCGGAAGGGATCGGCCAGGCGCAGGCGCACGCCCGACGGCGCGGACTGCTCCTGCAGCTGCATGCCGTCCTGCAGGTGGACGAAGGCAAGGCCGGAATCGTATTCGTAATGGCCGGCGTCGAAGATGCCGGCCACCGTGAACGGCTGCACGCGCGGCAGCGAACCTTGTCCCATCACCTCGCCCTGCGCCACCGCCACCCCGATCCGGTCACCGATATTGACATCGAGCGCCTTGGCCAGCTCGCGCCCCACCACGATCTGGTGCGCCCCGGGGGCCAGGGCCGCGAGGCTGCCGCTGCGCATACGCTGGGCCAGGCCGCTCACCTTCGGCTCGTCCGCCGGGAGAATGCCGCGGATCAGGACCGGCCGCAGCACGTCCCCGTTGACCAACAGGCCCTGCGCCTGCACGAAGGGCGCGGCAGCGCGCACCTCCGGATGCTTCAGCGCGGCCGCGCGCACGTCCTCCCACTGCGGCATCGTCCCGTTCACGTCGAACACCTCGACGTGCGCGAGGATGGAAAGCATGCGTCCCGCCACTTCCTGCTGGAAGCCGTTCATCACCGACAGCACCACGATCAGGGCGGCGACGCCGAGCGCGATCCCGGCGATCGAGATAAAGGAGATGAACGAAATGAAGCGTTGCCGCCGGCCGCGCTTGCCGGCGCGCGTGTAGCGCCAGCCGACCAGCCATTCATAGGGCAGCTTGTGACTCAGGCTCATAAATGTGATTCGGGATGCAAGACGCGCAGTGTGCCATACATCGGCCGTTCTTTACAGATGAGACAACACTGTCCGCGCTGCAAAGGCGCGCCGGGGCCGACGCCGGCGTCCTACCATGACCGTCGCAATCACCATGGGAGAACCAGCATGACACTGTCCCTGTTGAACACCAAGGGCTGCGACCTGGACCGGCAGCGCTTTACCTGGCGCGAGCTGGTGCAGCAACCGATCAGCAAGCTCGACGACGAAGCCTTCACCCGCGTCCGCATCATCCTCATGAACGGCATCGAGACCGAAGCGGTGCGCTTCAGCCACCTGGCCGCGCGCTTCAATGCCGACCTGCGCCTGCCGCTGGCGCGCATCCGGCGCGTGGAACAGCACCAGGCCACGCTGGTCAACTGGCTGCTCGGCTCCGACCATTCGGCGCTGGAGACGACCATCGGCTACGAGCAGGTGGCGATCGAGGTGACCGCCGCGCTGGCCATGCGCGAGCCGGATCCCTACCTGGCCCAGACCTTCCGCTTCGGCCTGCTGGAGGATTTCGACCATATGTACCGCTACGCCGCCCTGCTCGACCGGCTGGAGGGCAAGGACGCAAACAACATCCTCCAAAGCTACACGGACATCCTGCCCGGCCGCCCGACCGCCATCGAGCACCGCGCGCCTGTGGACGACCTGCGCAACAGCTACGACCGCGGCAAGGCGCAGTTCCTGTCCAAGCTCCACTGCCTGACCCTCGTCGGGGCGGAATACCAGACCCACGACTACTACATGCACGTCGGTCCGCAATTTTCCGACCCGGTGGCGCGCCTGCTGTACGCGGAGATCGCGTCCATCGAGGAGCAGCACGTCACGCAGTACGAGTCCCTGCTGGACCCCGGCGAATCCTTCCTCGAACAGTGGCTGCTGCACGAGGCGAACGAGTGCTACAACTACTACAGCTGCGTGGAAGCCGAGACCAACCACCAGGTCAAGGCGATCTGGGAGCGCATGCTGGACTACGAACTGGGGCACTTCCAGCTCGCGTGCGAACTGTTCAAGCAGTACGAGCGGCGCGATCCGGCGGAAATCGTCACCAGCGACCTGCCGCGCCCCGTCGAGTTCAAGAGCCAGCGCGACTTCGTGCGCCAGACGCTCGCCAACGAGGTGGACCTGCGCGCCAACGGCCCGCACTACGTGGCGGCCGATCAGGAAAGCCAGGCCACCGTCGCCTACCGCAGCCACATGAATTCCCAAGGCTCACCCACCGAGCAGGTGGCGGCAGGCTATGTCTGGCGCCCGGGGACTGAGCTCAATCGCAATATCGGCGTCACGCACTAGGGAGGTCGCCATGGACAAAGAAAAGATGGGTTTGAACCGCACCGGCATCCAGATGTCCCCGATCGACAGCAAGGCCATGCAGGAGCTGGCGCCGACGGTGCCCGAGATGGACGGCGAACAGGCGCTGAGCGAGCTGCGCTCGCCCTACATCGCGGACGCGGACGGACTCGGTTCGGTCCCGCTGCCTGCCACCTTCAAAGGTGTCGTCAGCGGCGGAATGACGATGTTGAAGGGCGAAAGCCCGCAGCTGCTGCTCGATAAGCTGGGCGAGCGCCTGGCGTTCGAACGCACCGGCACGCGCCTGTACGACGCCTTGATCTGCAAGTGCGAGGTGCTGCTGGATGACACCATCAGCATGCGGCTGGAAGACCTGCGCCAGATCCGCAACGACGAGCATGGCCACATGCTGCTGGTGGCGGAGGCGATCCAGGAACTGGGCGGCGACCCCACCGCGCAAACGCCCTGCGCCGACCTGGTGGGTGTGGAATCGGCCGGCCTGCTGCATGTGGTGGCGGACCCGCGCACCAGCATCGGCCAGTGCCTGCATGCGATCCTGACCGCGGAACTGGCCGACCGCGCCGGCTGGGAGAGCCTGATCGCCCTGGCGGATGTGCAGGGCCTGGACGACCTGGTGAACCGATTCAGCCAGGCGCTGGAGACGGAACGTGAGCATCTTGGCATGGTCGAGACCTGGTACAACGAGTCGCTCGGCCTGTCCTACGGCGACGTGGAACTGGGCGGCAGCGCCCTCACCGGCGAGCGGGCGCGCCCCCTCTGAGCACCTGAGCAACACCGCGGGCGGCGGCGCTTCTCGGCCCGCCGTCCGATGCCCTACAATGGCGGGATGACCGATCTTGCGCTCGTCCTGCCGTTCGCCCTGCCACCTTCCGAACTCGCGCCGGACCTGGTGGAGCACCTCAAGACGCCGGCCCTCGCGACCCTGCTGGGCAAGGCGTCCTCCGCCACGCGCCGCAAGGACGACGACAGCCTGCGCCACCTGCCGCACGAACGCCTGCTCGCGCAGGCCCTGGGCGCTTCGGGCACGCCGGCCTGGGCCGGAGCGGCGATGCGCGGCTTCGGGCTCGATCCCGCCGCGGGCGCCTGGTTCATGGTGCACCCGGCGCATATCGAAATCGCGCGCAGCCACCTGCTGCTGAACGACCTGCGCCATCTTGGCCTGAACGAGCCCCAGTCGCGGGCCCTGTTCGACAGCGCCCTGCCCTACGTGACCGAACTTGGCCTGGACCTGGTGTATGGCGACGCCACCACCTGGTTCCTGCGCGCCGACCGTTGGGCGGAGATGCAGACCGCCTCGCCCGACGCGGCGGCCGGGCTGGACGTATCCTTCTTCCTGCCGGACGGCCAGGGGTCGGTGGAGTTCCGCAAGCTGCAGAACGAGCTGCAGATGCTGTGGTACGAGCACCCGGCCAATGCGGAGCGCGAAGCGCGCGGGCAGCGCCCCATCAACGCCATCTGGCCCTGGGCCGGCGGCAGCGCAACCCTTGCGCCGGTCCATTGCGCCGAAGGCCCGTCCTGGCTGGCCGCCCTGTCCACCGGCAGCGGCGGCACACCCTCCGTCACCCCCGCGCAGGCGGGGGCCCATGGCAAGGATCAGGCCACGCGGGGGCTCGGGAATGACACATTGGTGGTCATCGATACCCTGTCCGCCGCCGCCATCGCGGGCGACTGGGCCGTCTGGCTGTCCGAAATGGACCGCCTCGAACAACTCTGGTTCGCGCCCCTGCTCGAACAGCTGCGCACCGGGCAAACCAGCCGCATCCACCTGCACCTGACGAGCCGCGACAGCGCGCTCGCCGCAACGGTGACCGGGCGCGGCCTGCGCGCCTTCTGGCGCCGCCCCTCCCTCGACCGCCTGATCAAATGACCCGCATCACCACCCGTTCCTGCCCCTATCGCGCCTCCGAAATGCTGCGCCAGGGCGGCATCCACCCCGTGCTGGCCCGCCTGTACGCCGCCCGCGGCCTGTCCGACCCGCGCGAACTGGCCAGCGAACTGTCCGCGCTGATCGCTCCGAGCGGCCTGCTGCACATCGACAAGGCCGCCGCCTTCCTGGCCGACGCCATCGCCGCCAACAAGCGCATGGCGATCGTGGCCGACTACGACTGCGACGGCGCCACCGCCTGCGCCACCGCCCTGCGCGGCCTGCGCAGCCTGGGCGCGCAGGTGGACTTCATCGTCCCCAACCGCTTCGAATACGGCTACGGCCTGACGCCGGAAATCGTGGCGCTCACCGCGCGCGAGAAATCCCCCGACATCATCATCACGGTCGACAACGGCATCGCCAGCATCGAAGGTGTCGAGGAAGCCAAGCGCCGCGGCATCGACGTGGTCATCACCGACCACCACCTGCCCGGGGACGCCCTGCCGGACGCGCGCGTGATCGTCAATCCGAACCAGCCCGAATGCGGCTTCCCCAGCAAGAACCTGGCTGGCGTCGGCGTCGTCTTCTACGTGCTGCTCGCGCTGCGGGCGGAGCTGCGCCGGCGCGGCGTGTTCGACGCCCAGACCCAGCCCAAGCTGGACGCACTGCTGGACCTGGTCGCCCTCGGCACCGTGGCCGATGTGGTGCGCCTGGACGCCAACAACCGCATCCTGGTCGCCCAGGGCATCAAGCGCATGCGCGCGGGCCGCATGCACCCGGGTGTGGCCGCACTGTTCCGGGTGGCGGGCCGCCAGGCGCGCACCGCATCGCCGTTCGACCTCGGGTTTGCGCTCGCGCCGCGCCTGAACGCCGCCGGCCGCCTGAACGACATGAGTCTCGGGATCGAATGCCTGGTCACGGACGACGAAGGCCGCGCCTGGGCCATCGCCGAGGAACTGAACGCCATCAACCTGAAGCGGCGCGAGATCGAGGCCGACATGCAGGACGCGGCCCTGCTGCACCTGGATGCCATCGAACCCTCCGCGCGCAGCACGCTGACGGTCTACGACGACGGCTGGCACCAGGGCGTGATCGGCATCGTCGCCTCGCGCCTCAAGGACAAGTTCTTCCGCCCCACCATCACCTTCGCGCCCGGCAGCGACGGCGAAATCAAGGGTTCGGGCCGTTCCATCCCGGGTTTTCACCTGCGCGACGCGCTGGACCTGGTCTCCAAGCGCGAGCCGGGCCTGATCGCCCGCTTCGGCGGCCACGCGATGGCGGCCGGACTCACCCTGCGCGCCGACAGCTTCCAGCGCTTCGCCGACGCCTTCGAGGACGTGGGCCGCGAGTGGCTTACCGAGACCCAGCTCGAACGCGTGATCGAGACCGATGGACCGCTGGAGGACGCCTACTACACCACCCAGTTCATTGAACTGCTGGACAACCACGTATGGGGCCAGGGCTTTCCGCCGCCCGTGTTCTGCGACGAGTTCCGCGTCGTCAGCCAGCGCATCCTGAAGGACAAGCACCTCAAGCTGCAGCTGGAACGCAACGGCCAGCGCTACGACGCGATCTGGTTCGGCAGCACCGCCGCCGTGGGCGAGCGCGCGCGCGTGGCCTTCCGCCTGGACGCCAACGAATACAACGGTGTCACGCGCGTACAACTGCTGGTCGAACACGCCGAGCCTGCGTAGCATTACCGATTGACTTCGCTCCGGCGCACTCCTACCATCGACCGCAAGCCTCCACCAAAAGGAGGTTCCCTTCGAAAGGAGACACGATGAGCACGATCACCCGGCGCACGGCCCTGTGCGCCCTGCTGTTGCTTAGCCTGGGCGCGCGCGCCGAGGACCACGGCTCCAAGCCGGAAGCTGTGGACATGGTCAAACGGGCGGTCGCCCTGATCAAGGCCAAGGGCCCGGAGGCGGCCTACCCGGCGATCAACAGCCCGACCGGCGGGTTCCGCGCCAAGGATCTCTACGTCATGGTCTTCGACATGGACGGCGTAAGCCGGGCGCATGGCGCCAATCCTCGCCTGATCGGCAAGAACCTGCTGGACATGAAGGACGCGACCGGCAAGGGCATCATCCGCTCCTTCGTCGACGTCGCCAAGACCGCGGGCAGCGGCTGGATCGACTACGAGTGGCCGAACCCCGTGAGCGGCGCGATCGAGAAGAAGTCGACCTACATCGAAAAGGTCGACAACCTCATCGTCGGCTGCGGCGTGTACCGTTAATTCGGCTTTTTCGCGCAGTCGCACACCGGTTCGCCGGTGTCGAAGACGATCTTCCATTGGCCCGACGGCTCCTTGCGCCACACGGAACTGAAGCGCGAGAACACCTTGCCGGACGGGTCGCGCACCGGTCCGCTGGTCACGGCCAGCGTGCCGGATGCCAGCACGGCCACCTTGTCCGGCTCCCACGAGAACGGGGCATCCTTCGCCTCGTAGAATTTCTTCCAGCGGGCGGCGATCGCCTCCTTGCCCACGATCGGCGCCGGGCTGCCCCAGCTGAACACCGCCTCGTCGGCGAGGAAGGTCTGGAAGGCGGCGAAGTCGCGCGCCTTCATGGTGGCGGCGAAGGCGCGTTCGGTGTCGCCCGCCTCCTTGACCAGGTCGGCCGCGTGGGCGGCGCCGGCCGCCAGGGCCAGCCCCAGGATGAGGGATCGCAACATGACGGAATCTCCAGGTTGTTCTTGTGCCCGGCATTCTGCCACGTCGCGCGCGCGCCTTGCCATTTTTCCGATTTCGGAGTATAAATACTCCATAACCGGAGTAAATGCCATGCAACTCGCCTACGCCTACCCCAAAAGCCGCTTCGAGCCGGACGTTCTGGTCGACCTGAACTCCCGCGCGGAGCGGGAACGCCTGTCCCGTTCTGCCCTGGTCGGCTTCTTCAAGCTGGCCCAGGCCTGGCAGCTGCGCGA
This sequence comes from Telluria sp., assembly GCA_035655255.1. Lineage (GTDB taxonomy): Bacteria > Pseudomonadota > Gammaproteobacteria > Burkholderiales > Burkholderiaceae_D > Telluria. The sequence goes on from DASRUW010000019.1 coordinate 9,307, forward strand.
CGAGGACGCGCGCGAGCTGCTCGGCGGCCTCTCCTCCAGCAGCTTCTACGACTGGAAGCGCAATCCGGACCGGGTGCTGGAGGTGGACCGCATCACGCGCATCTCCTACCTGATCGGCATCTACAAGGCCCTGCACATCCTGTACGGCGACAAGCTGGCGGACGAATGGGTCTCCCTGCCGAACACGAATGCCATCTTCGGCGGCCGCACGCCGCTCGACTACATGTCCGCCGGCGGCCTGCTCGCCATGCAGACCGTGCGCAAATTGCTCGACGCGCGCCGCGGAGGGCTGTGATTGGAGCCGAAACTCACCATCCTGCGCCAGTTCGATACCGTCCGCCTGATTCCCTCCCGCTTCGCCGAAAGCGAGGATTCCGTCCTCACGGCCCTGGCCGAGAACGACGCCCACCTGCACGACCTGTTCGACCTCGATAACGCCACCAACGCCCGCCTGCGCGGCGAATACGGCGGCCTGCCCGGCATCGGCGTGGACGAACTGGTGTTCGGGGTGCCCAATTTCAGGATGATCAACGCGGCCTTCACCTATCCGCGTCCCGAGGGCAGCCGCTTCAACAACGGCGAGCGCGGCGCCTGGTACTGCGCCTTCGAGGCCGAGACGTCGCTGGCCGAGATCGTGTTCCACAAGACGGTGGAATACCAGGAGATCAACCGCTTCGACGACAGCGTCACCTACCGCGCGCTGCTGGCGGATTTCACCTGCTGCTTCCACGACATCCGCGGCCGCGGCTTTTCCAAGTACCTGGATCCGCGCAGTTACGTCGCCTCGCAGGAGCTGGCGCTGCGCCTTCTGGACGAGGGTTCCATGGGCCTCATCTACCCGAGCGTGCGCCATCCCGGCGGCACCTGCCTGGCCTGTTTCCGTCCCGCCCTGGTGGGCAACGTGCGCAAGGGTCCGACGTATCGGTTAACATGGGCGGGTTCGCCGACACCGGCCATCGAAACCGAACCGCCGCATGAAACTCGATCCCAAAAAAGACACTGAGCTGCACGACAAGATCAACGCCGAAACCGCCCGCATCCCCTGGGCCGAGCTGGAACGCCATTTCGCGCAAGGGAACGTGGTCTACGTCAGCGAGCAGCTGGACCTGATCGACGTCGCCCTGCGCATCGCGCACGACGACCGCGAGAGCGTCCAGGCCTGGATGGCCGAGGGCAAACTCGCCAAGGTGTCCGATGAACAGGCCCAGCTCTGGGCCCTGTCGAACACCTTGCTGTGGGCCTCCGTGGTCAGCCCCTTCGTGCTGGTGCAGCCGCCCAAGCTGCACTGACCGGCTTCAGGGCCGCAGGTCGAGCGCGTACAGCGCGTAACCCTTGCCCGCCCCGTCGTCTTCCCTGAGCAGGCTGACGTTGGCCAGACCGGCGGCGCGCGCCGCTTCCAGCTTGCCGGGCGCCGAGTGGAACACCACCGGGCCCGCCAGCTGCACCTTCCGGAACGACCAGCTGCGCTGCGCGGCCAGCAGGCTGCGCGGCAGGCTGCGCGCCTGCTTCAGCCACGCGATCAGCACGTCACGGTTCGTGTCCGGAGAGGCAAGGACGGTCGCGCGGCCATCGAGGCCGGGAAAATTGCCGCCGCCGCTGGCGCGGTAGTTGTTGGTCGCGACGATGAATTCCTGCTCCGGGGCGACCGGAACGCCCTTGTAGCTCAAGCCGGCGATGCGCGCGCCGGCCGGCTGCGTCACGTCGATCTCGTAGTGCACGTCCGGCGTGGTCAGCATGTCGAAGTTATAGCCTGAGACGGCGGCGTCGACCAGTTCCTGCGGCGCGGCCACGGCCGGATCGATGCGGTTGAAGCGCTCCGCGCCCTTCTCCAGCCAGGCCTTGAGCTGGGCGCCATTCACCTTCACGGCATGCAGCGTGTTCGGATACAGGTACAGGTCGGCCGCGTTGTTGATCGCGACCGGGCCGGGCGCCACGTCCGTGTAGTCCGTCACCCCCGCCGCACCGGTCTTGAACGGGGCGGAAATCGACAGCACGGGCAGCCTGGCGTACTGCGGCAGGTTGGCCGCCACGTACCTGGCCACGTAGTCGGTCTGCGCCAGGTTCACCACGGCCACCGAAGCCACGTCGCCCACGTCCGCGAAATAGGTCGAGAGGCGCACCTCGCTGGTCCCCAGCGGCGTCTTCACGTACTGGATGGTGGCCTCGTGCTCCGCCTCGACCATCCTGGCGATGGCCGGATCGGGCGCTGCGCCGGCGGCGCTGCGCGCCTCCACCTTGGTCTTGCTGCGGTCGACCACCCAATGCTTGCCGTCCCAGGACAGCTCCATCGCGATCACGCCCAGGTGCTTGCCCCACAGGCTCGCCATCGAGGTCGGCACGCCATGCACCGTGCCGCGCACCTTGTCCACCCCCGGCAGGTTGAACTGCGGCGCCTTGCTGTGCGGGTCCGGGAACATCTGGTGCGCGTGGCCGAGGAGGAGCACGTCGATCGGCGCCTCCGGCACCTGGGCCAGGTACCAGTTCCCGTTCTCCATGTCCGGCCGGTAGGGCGAACCATCCAGGCCGCCGTGGGAGATCGCGACGACCAGGTCCGCGCCCTTGGCCCGCATTTCGGGAATGTAGCGCCGCGCCGTCTCGCGCAGGCCCTCGGTGTAGACGCGCCCTTCCAGCCAGCGCCGGTCCCAGGACGTGATGGTCGGCGTCGTGAAGCCGATGATGCCCACCTTGACCGTCGCCTCCACCGGCTTGCCATCCGGCCCCACGGCCCGGATCCGCTTGTCGAGGATCCGGTACGGCTGGAACAGGGGCCGGCGCGTCTTGGCGAAATAGACGTTGGCCAGGACCACCGGGAAGGCCGGCCCCTGACAGGCGACGCGGCGCAGAATCGGTCCGTTGGCGCCGAAATTCTGCCCCGTCACCCGTCCCAGATAATCGAGGCCGTAGTTGAATTCGTGGTTGCCGACCGCCCCGCCCTCGACGCCCAGGTAATTGAGCGCCTTGTACACGGCCAGCGGCTGGTCGCAGCGCACCGGCTTGACCACGGCCTGGTAGTCGGCCAGGGCCGTGCCCTGGATGGTGTCGCCGTCGTCGAGCAGCAAGGTGTTCGGGAATTCGCGCCGCGCCTGGGCGATCAGGGTCGCCGTGCGTTCCAGGCCGAAGGACGTATCCGGCGCAAGCTTGAAATAATCATAACTCAGCACGTTCGAATGGATGTCCGTGGTCTCCAGCACCGCCAGGGTGGCGCGCGAACCGGTGGGAGGTGCGGCGAAGGCGGGGGCGGCGGCGGCAAGCAGCAGGAAGATCGACGGCGAACGCATGGCGGATCGAAACGATTGCAGACGCCGCATCATACCGCCTCCAGGGCGGTCTGCGGTATAATCGAAGGTTCGCACACATCTACCGACACACGACCGCCATGGAAGCAGAACGCATCAATTCCCTCTCCAACCTGCTGAGCGACCTGACCGCGCGCGAAGCTGACCTTCGGAGGTATCTTTGACTTCGATAAGAAGTCGGATAAGCTCGAACAGGTAAGCCAGGAACTGGAAGACCCCACCGTCTGGGACAACCCCAAGCACGCCCAGGACCTGGGCCGTGAAAAGAAATCGCTCGAAGCAGTGGTTCTCACCCTGCAAAAAGTCGGCGCCGACCTGAAGGACGCCGCCGACCTGTTCGAGATGGCCAAGGAAGAAGGCGACGACGCCACCTTGGAAGCGCTCGAAGGCGACACCGAGGAATTCAAGAAGACCATCGAGGGCATGGAGTTCCGCCGCATGTTCTCCAACCCGATGGACCCGAACAACTGCTTCATCGACATCCAGGCCGGCGCAGGCGGCACCGAGGCCCAGGACTGGGCGTCCATGCTGCTGCGTCAATACGTGCGCTACTGCGAGCGCAAGGGCTTCAAGGTCGACGTGCTCGAGGTGTCCGAGGGCGAGATCGCCGGCATCAAGACCGCCACCCTGAAGATCGAAGGCGAATACGCCTACGGCTTCCTGCGCACCGAAACGGGCGTGCACCGCCTGGTACGCAAGTCCCCGTTCGACTCCGCCAACGGCCGCCACACCTCGTTCGCCTCCGTGTTCGTGTATCCGGAAGTGGACGACTCGATCGACATCGAGATCAACCCGGCCGACCTGCGCATCGACACCTACCGCGCCTCCGGCGCCGGCGGCCAGCACATCAACAAGACCGACTCCGCGGTGCGTATCACGCACGCGCCGTCCGGCATCGTCGTGCAGTGCCAGAACGACCGCTCCCAGCACCGCAACAAGGCCGAAGCCATGGACATGCTGCGTTCGCGCCTGTACGAACTCGAACTGCGCAAGCGCATGAGCGAGCAGCAGAAGCTGGAAGACTCCAAGACCGACGTCGGCTGGGGCCACCAGATCCGCTCCTACGTGCTGGACCAGTCGCGCATCAAGGACCTGCGCACCAACGTCGAAGTGGGCAACACCAAGGGCGTGCTGGACGGCGACCTGGACGAGTTCATCTCCGCATCGCTCAAAGCGGGTATCGGCGCATGACGCAAGCCTTCATCTTCGACATGGACGGCACCATCGTCGACAACATGGCATTCCACACCAAATCGTGGGTGGCCTTCTTCAAGCGGCGCGGCCAGGACATTGATCCCGATGAGTTCTTCCGCAGCACCGCGGGCCGCCAGGGCAAGGAGATCCTGCGCATGTACGGCGGCGACGCCATCTCCGACGCCGAGATCGCGGACCTGATCGAAGAGAAGGAAGGCGTCTACCGCGAGCTGTACGCCCCGCACCGCGCCACCATCGCCGGCTTCGACGACCTGATCGGCCAGGCCAAGGAGCGCGGCGTGAAGCTGGCCGTGGCCACCTCGGCGCCGGGCGCGAACATCGACTTCACCCTGGACGGGCTGGACCTGCGCCGCCATTTCGACGTGATCGTCGGCGCCGCCGACGTCGCGCGCGGCAAGCCGGAGCCGGACGGTTTCCTGCTCGCGGCCCAGCGCTGCGGCGCCGCGCCGGCCGAGTGCATCGTGTTCGAAGACGCGCCGATGGGCGTGGAAGCGGCGCGCCGCGCCGGCATGCGCTGCGTGGTGCTCACCACGACGCTGCCGGCCGAAGCCTTTGCCGCCTTCGATAACGTGATCCACATCGTCAACGAATTTTCCGAACTGACCTTCGCCGAGCTGTTCGGCACCGATTCAAGCAACTGACCAAGACCATCATGACCACGGACACCCTGGACCAGGCCGGCGCACCGGCAGACGAAAACAAGATCATGGCCGAGCGCCGCGCCAAGCTGGCCGCGCTGCGCGAGAAAGGCGTCGCCTTTCCCAACGACTTCCGTCCGCAGCACCAGGCGGCCGACCTGCACGCCCAATACGGCGGCGCGTCGCGCGAGGAGCTGGAAGCCAACCCCGTGCCCGTGGTCCTGGCCGGCCGCATGATGCTCAAGCGCGAAGCGGGCAAGAAGGCCG
>DASRUW010000020.1:0-3091 GCA_035655255.1 Telluria sp.
CGTCCATCTGCTTGCCGACCTCCTCCATCCGGCTGCCGTTGCGCGACTGGAACTTGGCGCCGAAGGCATCGCCTTCCGCTTCCATCTTCGCGCCCAGCGCCTGCATCTTCGCTTCCAGGGCTTCGAGCTCGCGCTCCTTGGCGGCGCGCTCCTTGCCGCTCAGGGACACCATCGCCAGCGACATGGTGCCGACCTGGCGGCCCATCTTCTCCATGTCGCGGCTTAATTCTTTCATGTGCTGCTCGAACTTGCGCGATTCGGTTTCCTTCGGCTTGTCGGCCTCGGCCGCGGCGCGCATCTGCTCGCCCAGGGCCTTCATCTTCTCCCCGTGCTGCTTCATTTCGTCGCCGTAGCCGTTGATCTCCTTCGACAGCGTGTCGACCGTCGACCATGCGCTGATCACCTGCTTGACGGTGGCCGCGTCGCGGATCACGTAGGACTTGCCGCCGTCGCGGAACCAGACGAATTCGCCGGGAATGCTCTTCTTGAGCGACTCGACTTCCTTCCAGTCGCCGCTGTCGCCGTTCATGTTGGTGACGTGGTCTTCCGCCCGCACGATGGCGTAGGGCTCACCGCCGTCGATGCTGTTGACGTGGTGGCCGATGCGCCCGGCCTTGGCCACCTTGGCCGCCGGCGCCGGTGCGGGCGTCGTTTCGGCCCGGGCCGAGAGCACCGCCAGCGCGGCGGTCAGTCCCAGGATGGGAAGCGCCGCGGCGGGAATGGCCATCTTCCAGTTGAGGGGTTCGCGGGTCGGACGAACCAGACGTTTGATACGAGACATGAGATTTCCTCCATGGGCCGCTGGGGCCAGGTTGGGCGTGGTGAGCTGGAAACGGTCCAGCTCGGACAGTGCAAGTGCGAGGCGCCGCGGTTCGCCCAGCAAGCTTGCGGCTAAGTCGTCGGCAATCTGCTCCCGCTCGATGCGCACGCGGCCGGACAGCCACCACACGGTCGGGTGGTAGAACAGCAACACTTCGATCGCGCTCTGGATCAGATTGACGAGGTAATCATGGCGGCGCACGTGCGCCAGTTCGTGGGCCAGCAGCGCTTCGAGCAGCTGCGGAGGCATGCCGCTGGCCAGCGACACCGGAATCAGCACCACCGGATGCCACCAGCCGGCCGTGACCGGCCCGGGCAAGTCCTCGACCAGGCCCACGCTGACGCGGCGGGCGATGCCCAGGCCGTGCGCAAGGCGGTCGGCGCAAGCCTGCCAGGCCGCATGGGCGCGCCGGTTGGCCGGCGCGCGGCGGCGCCGCACCCACAGCAGGCCCAGTCCCATGCGCAAGGCCAGCGCGGCCGCGCCCACAGCCCACAGCAGGATCACCAGCGGCAGGCGCTGGGCCAGCGCGTCGCGCCAGGTGCTCAGGCGTTCGGCCGGCAAGGGCAGGCCGATTGACGGCGCGGCGGCCTCGTGCGCGGCCGGCAGCAACAGGGTCGTGGTGGCGGGAATGCCATCGTACCTGGGCACTTCAGCCATGCGCTCGATGACCCCGGCGACCGGCAGCGCGGCGCACAGGCACAGCGCGGCGCAGCCGACCAGGTAGCGCGCCTGCGGCCGGCTGTGGCGCAGCAGCGCCAGCACCAGGGCGGCCGCCCAGCCCACCAGCATGCCCTGCCAGACAAAGTCGAGCAGCGCCCAGCCGAGGCTGGGCACGAAGGCGGACAAGTAGGCGGACAGATGCATGACGGCTCCGGTTCAGGTTAAATGTAGAATAAATTGTCTAGAACGTTTTGTCTAGAACTTTTTTTCTATGTTCGCACTGTAGGGGAACCGCTCCGGCCGCACCACGCGCGTGCGACAGACGGAAGAAATCGGGGAATAGTCTGCGCTCTGGGGTGCGCTCCCGCGGGCCGGGCTGGGTTCACTGGCCGGCGGGCGCCGCCGCGGCCAAGAGGAGCGACGCGTCCAGCCCACGCACTACGCCATCGCGGACCCGGTTCTTCAGGCTCAGCCGCGCGTTCATCGATGCCGCGATTTGCCGGCAGATGTGCAAGCCAAGGCCGCAGCCCCGGGTGTCGTGGGTGGCGGCGAAAGGCTCGAACAGCCGGGCCTCGATATCGGGAGCAAGGCCGCCGCCGCTGTCCCAGACCGTCAGCATCAGCTGCCCTTCGCAGGCTTCGATGCGCACGCCCATCCGTCCGCCCGGTGGCGTGTGGCGGATCGCGTTGTGCATCAAGTTCGACAGCAGTTCGGAAATCATCCATGGATGGCCGGCGACACTGGCCGCGATGGCTTCCATGTCGAAATCGATGTTCTTCTCCGAAATCAGCGGCGACAGGTCGATCGCCACATCCTGGGCGATCGAGGCAAGGTCGCAGACGTGCAACGGGGCCTTGCCGCGCAACTGCTCGACTTTGGTGAGCGACAGCATCTTGTTCGCAAGATTGACCGCGCGGTCGGCCGTCGCGGCGATTTCCGCCAGCACCGTCGCCGGCGGGGCGTCGCCGCGCATGCCGGACTGGATCTGCGCCTTGAGCACGGCCAACGGCGTGCGCAGCTGGTGCGATGCGTCGGACACGAAGCGCTGCTGCATGCCGAGCACGCGCTGTAGTCGTTCCATCAAACCGTTCAATGCCCCAACCATGGGCGCCAGTTCGCTGGTCTCCGACGGATCCACCAGCGGGGCCAGGTCGTCTTCGACCCTTGCATCGAGCTGAGCCTTCAGCCGGTCCAGCGGCCGCAGGGCACGCTTGACCGCGAACAGCGTGGCCAGGACCAGCACGACCAGGAGCGTGCCCTGGCGCAGTAAGGTCCCCCATAAGAGGTCGAGCGCAACGCTGGTCCGATATTCCATCGGCTCGGCAATCTGGATCAGCATGCCGTCGCCGCCGGCGCCCTCCTCGGCCGGTTCGAACACGACGGCCACGCGGACCGCGGCATTGCCATAGCTGCTCTCGTAGACACCCAACAGGGCCGGCGCCGTGTAGGCCGGCCGCACCGCCAGCGGGTACGGTGCCAGGGCCCGGTCGCCGGCGACCAGCTGCCCGTCGGGGCGCCGGATGGCGTACAGCATGCGGGTCAGGTAGCCATGTTCGTGCACCTCGAGCGCGGCCAGGGAGACCGGCGTGTCCGCACCGCCCGGTCCGTGCA
>DASRUW010000021.1:0-3574 GCA_035655255.1 Telluria sp.
ACACGCTGCCGGAATTTTGAACTCCCGCATCTATTGAAAGGAAAACAGCATGCGCATTCTGCACACCATGCTGCGGGTCGGCGACCTGCAGCGCTCGATCGACTTTTACACCAACGTGCTCGGCATGAAACTGCTGCGCACCACCGACCGTCCGGACCAGAAATACACGCTGGCTTTCGTCGGCTACGGCAGCAATCCGGAGCACGCGGAACTGGAGCTGACCTACAACTACGGGGTCGATCACTACGAGCTGGGAACGGCCTACGGACACATCGCGATTTCGGCTGACGACATTGTCGCGGCTTGCGCGGCGGTGAAGGCAAACGGCGGCAACGTGACGCGCGAGCCGGGACCGGTCAAGGGCGGGACCACGGTGATCGCATTCATCACCGACCCGGACGGCTACAAGGTGGAACTCATCGAACGCAAGGACGTGGCAGGCGGCGCCGGATTGCGCTGATCATTTCCGTGCGGGGGCCGGTTGACGCTTGTCGAATTCAGCCTGCATCCCGCGTGCGACCTCGTCACGAACGACTGCGCGCAGCTCCTCGGTGAGGCCTTTGCGAACTTCTTCCTTGACCGCCAGCTGAACTTCTTCATGAACGACGGCGTGAATTTCCGCACGCAACATGTAGTAGAAGCTCATTTGCAGGCCGATCACGGACAGCACGATGGTCACGCATATGCCGATCATCCAGCTCTTCAACTCAGAAATTTGCTTGTGCAGATCTTCTTTGGTCGCAAGCGTGGGAAGCAACGCATCAATCCGGGCCCGAAACGCGGCAAATTCTTCGCGCAAGTTGGCGATTTCCACCCGCAGCTGTTCAACGTTTGCACGAAGGCTTGCCACGTCCGTCCGGGCTTCGCAGACCTGTTCTTCAAGATGTGCCAGTCTCAGCTCCATCAGTTCATAATCGACCCGCATGCGGAGGGCGTCAACCGAACTGGTCTGCTTATCTTGCTCGCTCATCGTCGCCTCCTGTGGCCCTCCAGTATCGGGGCCGAGACAAGCGAGCATTTGATGTCGCCCAGCCGGAAACGACAACGCCACCCGAAGGTGGCGCTGTACAGGCTGGGACGGAAAGCGCTTACTGCTTCAGCAGCGCGTTGATCGGCTCCAGGTCGGCTTCCTTGAGCGTGCCGGCGGCGGCCTTCAGGCGCAGGCCGGCCATGATGGTGTTGTAGCGGGCTGCGGCCAGGTCGCGGCGGGTCGAGTACAACTGGCGCTGCGCGTTCAGCACGTCGATGTTGATGCGCACGCCCACCTGATAACCCAGCTTGTTCGAGTCCAGCGAGGACTGGCTCGATACTTCGGCCGCTTCCAGCGCCTTCACCTGCGCCATGCCGCTGTTCACCCCGAGGAAGGCCTGGCGCGCGGCCTGGGCCGCGGCGCGGCGCGTCGCTTCGAGGTCGTTGCGGGCCTTGTCTTCCAGCGCAATCGTCTCGCGCACCTTGCTGGTCACGCCGAAGCCGTTGAACAGCGGAATGCTCCACTGCACGCCGATGGCCTTGTTGGTCGTGGTGCCGGAACCGGCGGTCTGGCCATCGAGCTTGCTGCGGCTTTGGGCGGCGACCAGGTCCAGGGTCGGATAATGGCCGGCGCGGCTCTTGGAGATTTCGCGCTTGGCCGATTCGTAGTTCAGCTGGGCGCTCACCACGCCGTAGTTCTGGTTCTCGGCGGCGGAGACCCACGGGTCGATCACGGCCGGCTGCGGGGCGGTCAGGGTCACGCCCGGTTTCAAGGTGGCCAGGGCGGACGGCGCGGTGCCGATGATAGCCTGAAGGGCGGTGCGCTTGTTCTCCAGGTCGTTGACGGCGGCGAACTCCTGCGCCACCACCAGGTCATACGCGGCCTGGGCTTCGTGGGTATCGGTGATGGTCTGGGTGCCGACTTCGAAGTTGCGCTTGGCCGACGCGAGCTGCTCGGTCGTCGCGGTCTTCTGTGCCTGTACCGTCTCCAGCGCGTCCTGGGCCGCCAGTACGTCGAAGTAGGCTTGGGCCACGCGGGTGATCAGGTCCTGCTGGGCCTGCGCAAACTGGGCTTCGGCGATCGACTGGGCCAGCTTGCTCTGCTGGTAGGTCTGCCAGTTGGCCCAGCGGAACAGCGGCTGGGTCAGGGTGATCTGGTAGCTGTCGGTACGCTGGTTCGAATTGCGGCCCGTGACCAGGCCCAGAGCGCCGTCGGCGCCAACGGCCAGCTGGCCTTCATTCCAGGGCGAGATGTCGGTGTCGTTCTTGGTCGAGGAACCGGTGGCGGTGACCGTCGGCAGCAGCAATGCGCGTCCCTGCGTGGTGCGTTCCTGGCCGGCCGCCAGCGACGCGCGCGCGCTCGCATAAGTGGCGTCGTTGGCCAGCGCCTGCTTGTAGACCTGGATCAGGTCCGCGGCCTGCGCGTTCAGCGCAAAGGCGCCAGTGACCAGCACGGCAAGGAGGGATTTTTGCATTGCGTTCTCCATCGGAGTCATCCGAAAGTTGGTTATTAATATTGGGCCATCGTCGGGTCCACCTGCACTGCCCAGGCGTGCACGCCGCCGGTCAGGTTGGTGACCTTGGTAAAGCCGTTGCGCTCCAGGAAAGCGGCAACTTGCATACTGCGACCGCCGTGGTGGCAGATGCACACCACCTCGGCGTCTTCATCCAACTCGTCCAGACGGGCCGGCACGGTCTGCATCGGCATCGTCTGCGAACCGGGGATCTGGCACAGGGCCACTTCCCAGCCCTCGCGCACATCCAGCAACACGGGCTTGTCGCGCGCTGGATCGGCCAGCCATTGGGCCAGCTCGGGAGCGGTAATCTGTTTCATCAGAACGTGAAGTGCGAGGGACGCGGCGCGCCCGCCAGCGGCTTGACGTTGGTCTCGAACACCTTCACCGTGTCGTATGCGGTTTCCGACACGCGGGTGATGATGTTCACGGACATCACCGGCGCTTCGCCGATGATGGCGGCGATGCGGCCGCCGACTTTGAGCTGCTTGAGGAAGGCGTCCGGCAGCACTTCCAGCGCGCCGCCGATCAGGATCACGTCGTAGGGCGCGCCGGCCGGCCAGCCTTCGGCGCCGTTGCCCTGCTCCACCGTCACGTTGGAGACACCCGCCGCGGCCAGGTTCTTCTCGGCCAGGGCCTTCAGTTCCGGGTTGATCTCGACCGTCGTCACGTGGCGCGCCTTGTGCGCCAGCAGGGCCGCCATGTAGCCGGAACCGGCGCCGATCTCGAGCACGCTCTCGTGCTTCTTGACGGCCAGTTCCTGCAGCAGGCGCGCTTCCAGCTTGGGCGGGAACATGCTCTCGCCGCCCGGCAGGGGAATCTCCGTGTCCACGAAGGCCAGGGCCTGGTAGGCCGCGGGGACGAATTGCTCACGCTTCACCACCACCAGCAGGTCCAGCACGTCCTGGTCGAGCACGTTCCAGGGACGGATCTGCTGTTCGATCATGTTAAAGCGGGCTTGTTCGATATTCATTGTCTGACTCGGATGAAAAGTAATAATCCGATATTTTATCGTTGATCTTCCTCAGGACGAACATCTTATCGGCCCGAGGTCCGGCTGACCCCGAAATTGCGACAGTCTGCAAATTTGG
>DASRUW010000022.1:0-3974 GCA_035655255.1 Telluria sp.
GGCCACCAGGACGGTCAGGAGGGAACAGACGAATAGCCCCGGCACGATGCGGGCGATGCGGCGCGCGGCGAAGCGCAGGCCGTGCGGGTCGCGCATCCAGCTCTGGGTGACGAAGATGCCGCTGATGATGAAGAACACGCCCACCGCCAGCGAACCGAGGTCGGTCAGCGGCGCCAGCGCGCGCGTGAGCGGATCGGGTCCGGCCTCCAGCGGCGCCAGCTGCCAGGCATGGAAGACGACCACCAGCAGGGCGCATACCAGGCGCACCAGGTTGAAGCCGTTGTCATGCGATTCGATCGCGTTGCCGAGGGAGCGGGGGGCGGAGAGGCGCAGGGTCATAGCCCGCGAGTGTACCGTAGCCCAGCCGTTTTCGGGCCTGTTGACAGGAAAGGTGGTATCCTATAGGGCTAATCAAAGAACCTACTATGTCTGACACAGAAAACACCGGCGCCTGCGCGCCAGCGGACGTGCGCTTTGCCGATTTCGGGCTCGCCCCGGCGATCCAGCGCGCGCTCGACGACCAGGGCTACGAAGTCCCGACCCCGATCCAGGCCAAGGCCATCCCCATCGTCCTGCAAGGGCGCGACGTCATGGGCGCGGCCCAGACCGGCACCGGCAAGACCGCCAGCTTCTCGCTGCCCATCATCCAGATGCTGCTGGCCCACGCCAATCCCAGCATGTCCCCGGCGCGCCACCCGGTGCGCGCCTTGGTGCTCACCCCCACGCGCGAACTGGCGGTGCAGGTGGCGGAAAACGTGGCCGCCTATTCGCGCCACACCCCGCTGCGGTCGACCGTCGTATTCGGCGGCATGGACATGAAGCCCCAGACCGAAGCCCTGCGCCGCGGCGTGGAGATCGTGATCGCGACCCCGGGCCGCCTGCTGGACCACGTCGAACAGAAGAACGTCTCGCTCGGCCAGGTGCAGATACTGGTGCTGGACGAGGCCGATCGCATGCTGGACATGGGCTTCCTGCCCGACCTGCAGCGCATCATCAACATGCTGCCCAAGCAGCGCCAGAGCCTGATGTTCTCGGCCACCTTCTCGCCCGAGATCAAGAAGCTGGCCAACAGCTTCCTCAAGGAGCCGTTGCTGATCGAGGTCGCGCGCAGCAATGCCACCGCCGACCGCGTGACCCAGATCGTCTACAAGCTGGCGGAAGAAGACAAGCGCAACGCCGTCGCCCACCTGATCCGCGGCCGCGACCTGAAGCAGGTGCTGGTGTTCTCGAACACGAAGATCGGCGCCTCGCGCCTGGCGCGCTCGCTGCAGGCCGACGGCATCAAGGCCCAGGCCATCCACGGCGACAAGACGCAGCAGGAGCGCATGGCCGCCCTGGACGCGTTCAAGAAGGGCGAGATCGACGTGCTGGTGGCCACCGACGTGGCCGCGCGCGGCCTGGACATCTCGGACCTGCCGTGCGTGATCAACTACGACCTGCCGTACAACGCCGAGGACTACGTGCACCGCATCGGCCGCACCGGCCGCGCCGGCGCCTCGGGCGATGCCCTGTCCCTGTTCAGCGACAAGGACGAGCGCCTGCTGACCGACATCGAGAAGCTGATCAAGCAGACCGTCCCGCGCGGCGAGCTGGAAGGCTTCGCGCCGGGCCGCCCGGGCGAACGCCACGGCGAGCGGCGCCGCCGCAGCGACGAGCCGCGCCCCGAACGCAGCGAACGCAGCGAACGCAGCGAGCGCCCCGCGCGCAGCGGCGGCTTCGTCCCGCGCCGCGAGACGGTCGACCCGTGGTTCCTCAAGCCCTACGAGCCGGCCGGCGCGCCCGCGCCGCAGCCCGAGCGTCCGGCCACGCCGTCCTCCTCCTCCATCAAGCCGGCCAAGCGCCCGGTCGCCGCCCTGCTGGGCGGGCTGCCCAAGACCTGATACCGCCGTCCAGCGATGAAACTGGGGCGTGTCGTCACCGACGCCGGCGCGGACACCGTCTCCGCGCCGCGGGCGGACATCCATCCGGCCTACCGTCCCGACATCGACGGCCTGCGCGCGGTCGCGGTGCTGGCCGTGGTGCTGTTCCATGCCTTCCCCGGCAGCCTGCGGGGCGGCTTCGTCGGCGTCGATATCTTCTTCGTCATCTCCGGCTTCCTGATCGGCGGCATCCTGATCCGCGGCCTGCAGCAGGGACGCCTTGACCTGGCGGGCTTCTACGCGCGCCGCGTGCGGCGGATCTTCCCCGCGCTGGCCGTGGTGCTGGCGGCCTGCCTGGCCTTCGGCTGGTTCGCGCTGTTCGCCGACGAATTCAAAATGCTCGGCAAGCACGTGTTCGGCGGCGCCGCCTTCGTCTCCAACTTCTTCCTATGGAACGAGGTCGGCTACTTCGACACGGCGGCGGAAACCAAGCCGCTGCTGCATCTCTGGTCGCTCGGCATCGAGGAACAGTTCTACATTTTCTGGCCCCTGCTGCTGGCGCTGGCCTGGCGCCTGCGCGTGTCCCTGCTTGGGCTCGCGCTGGGCCTGGGCGCGGCCTCCTTCCTGCTGAACGTGGCGGGCGTGCACGGCCACCCCAGCGCGACCTTCTATTCGCCCGCCAGCCGCGCATGGGAACTCCTGGCCGGCGCCGCCCTGGCCTACGCCAGCGTGAACCATCTGAGCGCCTACGCCGGCGTGCGCCGCGCCGGGCGGGGCGTGACCCAGTACGAATTGAGCAGTCCGCGCGCGCGCCACGCGCTGTCGCTGGCCGGCGCCGCGCTGCTGGCGCTGGCCGTGCTGCTGGTCCAGCGCGAGAAGGCTTTCCCCGGTTTCTGGGCCCTGCTGCCGGTGCTGGGCGCGCTGTTGCTGATCGGCGCGGGGCCGCAGGCGGTGGTCAACCGCTGGATCCTCGCCAGCCGCCCGATGGTGGCGGTCGGCCTCGTCTCGTATCCGCTCTACCTGTGGCACTGGCCCTTGCTGTCCTATGCCCACATCATCGAATCGGGCGTGCCCGCGCTGAAGATCCGCGCCGCCGCCGTGGCCGCGGCCCTGGTGCTGGCCGCGCTCACTTACTGGCTGATCGAGAAGCCGCTGCGTTCCACCCGCCGCGGCGGCCTGAAGGTGGCGCTGCTGGCCGCCGTGGTCGCGGCCCTGGGCGCCGTCGGTGGCGCCGTCTATTTCGCGCAAGGCCTGCCCGGACGGGCCTCGGTGGTGGAAAACGGCCTGCTGCAAAAAGACCTGGTGCTGGTCGAGGACGTGGCCAATGCCGCCGCCTGCAAGGCGCGTTACGGTTTCGCGTCGCTGTACGAATACTGCCTGCTGGACGACGTCAAGCGCGATCCGACCGTGGTGCTGATCGGCGACAGTCATGCCTATCACCTGGTGGCCGGACAGACCCGCTACTGGCGCAGCCGCGGCGAGAACCTGTGGCTGCTGGGCACGCGCGTGCCCTTCATCGGCATCCCTGGCGGCAGCGACGACTACCAGAAGGCCACGCCGAGGATGCTCGACCTGGCGCTGCACACGGCCAGCGTCAAGACGGTGATCATTTCGACCGCGATCCGCCTGCACGAAGGGAACGACGAAGGCCGGATGTATGTGGCGGCTTTGCGCGATACGCTGCGCCAGTTCCTCGCCGCGGGCAAGGAGGTGATCCTCGTGCGCGACCTGCCGCACCTGAACTTCGAGCCGCGCGCCTGCATCCGCCGCGCCGGCGTTGCCAGCAGCCAGACCCGCGCCGACTGTTCGCTGCCGCGCAAGGACTACGACCAGCCCTTCGCCGGCCATAACGCCATCGTCGACCGCGTGCTCAAGGAGTTCCCGCGGGTGAAGGTGTTCGACACCGCGGCCCAGCTGTGCGACGCCCGGCGCTGCCTGGTGAAGGCGGACGGCATGCTGCTGTACCGCGACCTGCACCATCTGAGCTACCGCGGCGACTTGTGGATGGGCGAACGCTTCGCCCGCCAGTTCGGTTCCGCGCGCTGACTAGCGCAGCACGGCGCCCTGCAGGAAGAAGGCCAGTTCGCGCGGATCCTGCGGACCCGGCGCCTGCGG
>DASRUW010000023.1:0-7783 GCA_035655255.1 Telluria sp.
ACTTGAGCTTCCACGACGACAGCAGCTCGTCCTCGCCTTCGCGCAGGTGCAGGATCACGTCGGTGCCGCGGCCCGCCTTCTCGATCTGCTCGACGGTGTAGTCGCCCTCGCCGCCCGATTCCCAGCGCACCGCTTGCGACGCATCGGCGCCGGCGCGCCGGCTCTCGACGGTGATGCGGTCGGCCACGATGAAGCCCGAGTAGAAGCCCACGCCGAACTGGCCGATCAGCGCGGCGTCGGCCTGCTGGTCGCCGGAGAGCCTGCCGAAGAATTCCTTCGTGCCCGATTTGGCGATGGTGCCCAGGTGAGCGATCGCCTCGTCGCGGCTCATGCCGATACCGTTGTCGGAAATGGTGACGGTGCGCTTGTCCTTGTCGAAGCTGACCTTGATCTTCAGCTCGTGGTCGTTGCCATACAAGGCGTCGTTGTTGATCGCCTCGAAGCGCAACTTGTCCGCGGCGTCGGACGCGTTCGAGATCAGTTCACGGACAAAAATCTCCTTGTTCGAGTACAAGGAGTGGATCATCAGGTGGAGCAGCTGTTTGACTTCAGCTTGAAAGCCAAGGGTTTCTTTTTCGGCGACTGCCATCTTCTTCCTCGTTATAAGACTGATAAGGTAAGTGGAACACCCGCCATATGGGGGGCGCCCCGCCTTTTTCAAGAGCCGAGTTCGCGCTCGAAGAACTGCCACACGGCCGGGTCCTGCATGGCCGCCACGTTCAGGCGCATCCGGGTCGAGGGCAGCTGGCTGGGCGAGAACAGGGAACCGGGCGCCAGCAGGACGCCCTCGGCCAGGGCGCGCTCGGTCAGCACGTTGGTGTCGCGCCCCACGTCGGCCCAGACGAACATGCCGGCTGCCGGAACCGGTTCGATACGCATCCCCAGGCGCTCGATCTGGCGCAGGGTGCGGGCGCGCACGGCGTCCAGGCGCTCGCGCATGCGGTCGACATGCTTGCGGTACAGGCCCTCGGACAGGATCTTGTACACCACCCGCTCGCCGATCTCGCTGGTGGTCAGGGTAGCGAGCATCTTGCGGTCGGCCAGGCGCCGCGCCAGCTCCGCGCTGGCGGCGATGAAGCCGACCCGCAGGTTGGCCGACATCGACTTGGAAAAGCCGGACAGATACACGACGCGCTGCAGCTGGTCCAGGGCGGCCAAGCGGGTCGCGCTCTGCACGCCGGGACCGGGGTGCAGGTCGCAGTAGATGTCGTCCTCCACCAGCGTGAAGCCATGCTCCTCCGCCAGGCGCAGCACCTGGAAGGCCTTGGGCGCGGACAGGGAGGTGGAGCTGGGGTTGTGCAGCACCGAGTTGATGACGTACAGGCGCGGCTTGTGCAAGGCGGCAAGCTGGGCCAGCTGGGCGATGTCCGGTCCGTCGGCCTGGCGCGGCACGCCCACCACCTTGAGACCCATGGCGGCAAAGCTGCCGAACATGAGGAACCAGGCCGGGTCGTCGACGAACACCGTGTCGCCGGGCCGGGCCAGCTCGCGCGCCACCAGGTCCAGCGCCTGGGTGACGCCGACCGTCGTCACGATCTGTTCGGGCGCCGCGTCGATCTCGACCTCGGCCAGCTTGCGCTGCAGCTGCTGGCGCAACGGCAGAAAGCCCTGCGGCGTGCCGTAATTGAGCAGCACGTTGCTGTGCTGGCGGCTGATCGAACGCAGTGCGTTGGCGATGGCCGCGCCGTCCAGCCACTCGGCCGGCATCACGCCGGCGCCGGGCGCGCGCTGCAGCGGGGTCTGGCGGAACATGGCGCGGATCAGCCACACGACATCGAGCTTGGAGGCCGGATCGTGGGCCGGCTCGGCGCCGCGCGCGGGCGGCAGGAAGGCCGCGCGGTCGCGCACGTAGAACCCGGCCCCGCGGCGCGACTCCAGGTAGCCCTGGGCCACCAGCTTGTCGTAGCTGGCCACCACGGTAAAGCAGGACACGCCGTGCGTCTCCGCGAACTGGCGGATCGAGGGCATGCGCGCGCCGCTGCGCAGGAGCTTGTCGTCGATGCGCGCCGCCACCGAGCGCACGATCTGGTCGCTCAGCGATTCGCCCGCTTCGCGCGACAGCAGCGCGGCGAAGGGCGCGGCCTGGCCGCGGGGACTGGTCCTGACGAGTGTATTGGCCATTTCACCATCACAGTACGTTGAGTGTGTGCCGAAGTGTACCGGCACTGTATTGGTTTTCTCGGCTAGGATAACTCAAACCCGAACTTTGCAGGAGCCCCTCCATGCCGCTTCCCGACCTGGCCGCCATCGAAGCCGCCGCCACCGTGGTGTACCGCGCGCTGCCGCCCACGCCCCAATACGCCTGGCCGCTGCTGGACGAGAAACTGGGGATGAAGGCCTGGGTCAAGCACGAGAACCATCTGCCGGTGGGCGCGTTCAAGATGCGCGGCGGCCTAGTGTATATGGAGGCCCTGCAGCGCCGTTTGCCCGGCCTCAAGGGCGTCATCGCCGCCACGCGCGGCAACCACGGCCAGTCGATCGCCTTCGCCGCCGGCCGCCTGGGCATCCCCGTCACCATCGTCGTCCCCGAGGGGAACAGCCGCGAAAAGAACGCCGCCATGCGCGCGCTCGGCGCCAACCTGATCGAGCATGGCCAGGACTTCTTCGAATGCCGCCTGCACGCGCTCGACCTGGCCGAGACCCAGGGGCTGCACATGGTGCCCTCCTATCACGCCGACCTGGTCGCCGGCGTGGCCACCGGCTACCTGGAACTGCTGCGCGCCCAGCCCAGCATCGACGTCCTGTTCGTCCCGATCGGCCAGGGCTCGGGCATCTGCGCCGCGCTGGCCGCGCGCGACGCGCTGGGCCTGCCGACCCGGATCGTCGGCGTGGTGTCGGCCCACGCGCCGGCCTATCTGCACTCCTACCAGGCCGGGCGCTGCATCGAGGCCCCCGTCAGCACCGTGCTGGCCGACGGCCTGGCTTGCCGCGCCCCCGATCCCGCCTCGCTGGAAGCCATGCTGGGCAAGCTGGAAGCCATCGTCGCCGTCACCGACGACGAGGTCGCGCGCGCCATGCGCCTGTACTTCCGCACGACGCACAACCTGGCCGAGGGGGCCGGGGCCGCCGCCCTCGCCGCCGCCCTGCAGCTGCGCGGGCGCCTGCCGGCCGGCTGCGCCATCGGCCTGCCGCTCACCGGCGCCAACGTCGACGCGCCGCTGTTCGCCCGCGTGCTGGAGGGACCGTGAGCGCCGCTCCTACCGCGCCATCCCCGCGTCCGCGGGGACCTCTGGCCCGCAGCGCACCAGAGGCTCACGCTTCCGCGCGCGTGACGCAGGACTGCGATCGAACCGGCGCCGGCATGCTGCTCGGCCTGGCCGGGGTCGCCATCTTCAGCCTCACCTTGCCGATGACGCGGATCGCGATCGGCGCCTTGGATCCCGTGTTCGTCACGGTCGGCCGGGCCCTGGGCGCGGCAACGCTGGCCGCCCTGTGGCTGCTGTGGCGCCGCGCGCCGCTGCCGGGACCGCAACACCTGCCCGCACTGGCCGCGGTGGCGGGCGGCTGCGTGATCGGCTTTCCGCTGTTGACCTCCTTCGCCCTGCGCAGCGTGCCGGCCGCCCACGGTGCGGTCCTGATCGGCATCCTGCCCCTGTGCACGGCATTGTGTTCGGCCCTGCGCGGCGGCGAGCGCCCCGGTCCCGCGTTCTGGACCTTGGCCGTCCTGGGCGCGGCCTTGGTGACCGGCTTCGCGCTGCGCGACGGCGGCGGCGCCCTGCAGGTGGCGGACCTGCTGCTGTTCGGCGCGGTGGTGTGCGCCGCCCTGGGCTACGCCGAGGGGGCGCGCCTGGCGCGCACCCTGGGCAGCGAGGAGACCATCAGCTGGGCCCTGCTCCTGACCGTGCCGGTGCTGCTCCCCTTCTTGTATTGGTACAGCACCGGCCACGATACCGGCACGGCACGGGCGACCGCCCCGGTGTGGCTGGCTTTCGCCTACCTGTGCGCCTGCTCGATGTACCTCGGTTTCTTCTTCTGGTACCGCGGCCTGGCCCTGGGCGGCGTGGCCCGGGTCGGCCAGGTCCAGCTGCTCCAGCCTTTCCTCACCCTGCTCGGCGCGGCCGCCCTGGCCGGCGAGCCGTTGCGCCCGGCCCACGCCGGCTTCACCCTGGCCGTGGCGACCGTGGTGGCGGCCGGACGCCGGGTACAAGTGGCCCGCTAACGCAGGTACAATAACGTTCTTGCATATCGCTCTACGAATATTGGGATCCGCATGTCCGTCTACGAAAAACTGAAAGCCCTGAACATCACCCTGCCCACCCCCGCCACCCCGGCCGCGGCCTACGTCATGCATGTCCAGACCGGCAACCTGGTATTCCTGTCCGGTCACATCGCGAAGCGCGCGGACGGCAGCGTCTGGACCGGCCAGCTCGGCAAGGAGATCGGCGTCGAAGAGGGCCAGCAGGCCGCGCGCGCCGTCGCCGTCGACCTGATCGGCACCCTGCAGGCGGCCTGCGGCGGGGACCTGAGCCGGGTCCGGCGCATCGTCAAGGTCATGAGCCTGGTGAACTCCACGCCCGACTTCACCAGCCAGCACCTGGTGACCAACGGCTGTTCGGAGCTCCTGGGCGAAGTGTTCGGCGCGGCCGGCAAGCACGCCCGCTCGGCCTTCGGCGTGGCCCAGATTCCGCTCGGCGCCTGCGTCGAGATCGAACTGATCGCCGAACTGGCCTAAACTTCCCATTAACCGGGCGCGGCCTATCCGGCGGCGCCTATCCGAGAGCGCCACAAGCGTTCGCGATCCACGGCCCGCGCGCGGGCCACCGCCAAGTGAGACCAGCATGAAAATCGAAAACCCGAACCCGATCCAGTGGCGCTTCTCCGAACGCGCCCAGCAGCTCCAAAGCTCCTTCATCCGCGAGATCCTGAAGATCACGCAGCGCCCCGAGATCATCTCGTTCGCCGGCGGCCTGCCCTCGCCGGCCACGTTCCCGGTCGAGCGCATGAAGGAATCCTTCGATCGCGTGCTGACGACGAACGGCAAGGTGGCCCTCCAGTACGGCCCGACCGACGGCTTCCCGGCCCTGCGCGAATGGATCGCCAATTCGCTGTCCACCAATGGCGCGAAGATCGTCCCCGAACAGATCCTCATGACCTCCGGCTCGCAGCAGGCCCTTGACCTGCTGGGCAAGGTCCTGCTCGACGAAGGCAGCCGCGCGCTGGTGGAAACGCCGTCCTACCTGGGCGCCCTGCAGGCCTTCTCCGTGTACCGCCCCGAATTCAAGTCGGTCGACACCGACGACCACGGCCTGGTGCCGTCCTCGATCGCGCCCGTCGCCGAAGGCGCGCGCCTGCTGTACGCCCTGCCCAACTTCCAGAACCCGACCGGCCGCACCCTGTCGGTCGAGCGCCGCCAGGAACTGGTGGAGACCTGCGCCCGCCTCGGCCTGCCGCTGATCGAGGACGATCCCTACGGCGCCCTGTCGTACAAGGGCCAGCCGATGCCGAAGATGGTCGCGATGAACCCGGACGGCGTGATCTACATGGGCTCCTTCTCCAAGGTCCTGACCCCGGGCATCCGCCTGGGCTACGTGTGCGCCCCGCTGCCGCTGGTGCGCCGCCTGGAGCTGGCCAAGCAGGCCGCCGACCTGCACACCGCCCAGCTGACCCAGATGGTGGTGTACGACGTGATCAAGGACGGCTTCCTCGACCAGCACATCCCCACCATCCGCGAACTGTACGGCAACCAGTGCCAGGTCATGCTCGACGCCATGGCCGAACACTTCCCGGCCGGTGTCCACTGGACCCGTCCGGAAGGCGGCATGTTCATCTGGGTGACCCTGCCCAAGCACGTGGACGCGATGAAGCTGCTGGACCAGGCCATCGCCGCCAAGGTCGCTTTCGTGCCGGGCGCGCCGTTCTACGCCAACGAGCCGGAGACCAACACCCTGCGCCTGTCCTTCGTGACGGTGCCGCCGGAGCGCATCCGCGAAGGCATCGCCATCCTCGGCAAGCTGATCGCCGCCGCCGTCTAAGCCAAGACGCCTGACGCCAAGCCGGCACGCCGCAAGGCCTGCCGGCTTTGTTGTTTTTGCGTCTATCAGAAAAATAAATGCTTGCGGTTGAACAACAGTTATTGAAGAATCGCTTCACACCTGCAATCCGGTAACAAAGCACGTTTGAGCCGTACCCGTCTGATCACCACAGAAAGGGAGAGCGATGAGCGATGATTTTGGCCAGATGATCAATACCGCCATCTGGCAGGAAATTCCGGAGTCCGACAATCCTTTCGCGGCGGCCGTCTGCCGCTGCCGCGGCTACGACGTCTACGGCGACGTGCTGGGCCAGGCCGCCTACCTCGATTTTCTCTGGCTGATGTTCCAGGGCGAACGCCCCAGCCACGCGGCCAGCACCGCGCTGGAACTGCTGGCCCTCGGCCTGGCCAACCCCGGTCCGCGCGATCCGTCCGTGCATGCGGGCATGGCCGCCGGCGCGAGCGGCACCCCGGCCGCCGCCGCGCTGATGGCGGCCCTCGCTGCCGGTGCGGGCAGCTCGGGCGGCGCGCGCGAGGTGCGCCTTGCCATGCAGACCTGGCAGGAATGCGGGACCGACCTGCGGGCCTGGTCCGACCGCCTCGCGGCCCCCCTGCCGAATCACCCGAAGTGCTGGCCCGACGCCAGCCATCCCCCTGGCTTCGGCCCGCACGGCGGGACCGCGCCACGCCCGGTGCGCCAGCTCCTGGACGCCTTGTGCGAGGTGCTGCCCGACGGGCGTCTGGCCTGGCTGCGCGCGCAGCGGGCCGAGCTCGAGACGGTCGCGCGCCTGCCGCTGAATATGCTGGGCGTGGCTGCCGCCGCCCTGACCGATCTCGATTGCGATCCCGCGGCCGGAGAGATGCTCACCCTGCTCTGGCGCCTGCCCGGCGCCGCCGCGCACGCCTTGGAACAGCAACGTCGCGGTTTCCGCCAGTTCCCCTTCTTCGAACTCGAACTCGAGACCGATCCCGGCCCCGCCCCGCAGACGGTGGAGGCCACCGCATGAGCCACCTGCTGGAAAACTTCGAGGGTCCGATGCTCACGCGCGGCCAGTGCTTCCCCGGCGCGCGCACGGTGTTTCATGGTATCGACCTGCACAGCAGCTTTCGCGACGCCGACTGGATCGACGTGTACATCTTCGGCATCACCGGACGCCGCCTGGCGAAGTCCGAACTAGCGGTGCTGGAGCGCCTGTGGGTCTACACCAGCTACCCGGACGCGCGCCTGTGGTGCAACCGCGTGGCGGCCCTTGCCGGCAGCACGCGCTCCACCGCCGCCCTGGGCCTGGGCGCCGCCATCGCCGCGTCGGAAGCGGCGATCTTCGGGCGCCAGCCGGAGATCGGGGCGGCTGACTTTCTGGTGCGCGCCGGCGCGCGCCGCGCCGCCGGCGAGGACCTGGCCGCCATCGTGCGCGAGGAGCTGCGCGAGCGGCCGCGCATGATGGGCTACGGGCGGCCGGTCGCCGCCAACTTCGTCGACGAACGTATTCCGCTCGCGCTGGCGATGATGGAGCGCGAAGGCGTGCCGGCCGGCCCGTATTTGCAGCTGGCGTTCGAAATCGAAGCGGTGCTGGAGCAGGTAACGGGCAAGCGCCTGCCGATGACCTACGCATCGGTGGTGGTGGCGGTGCCGCTGGACTTCGGCTTCACGCCGCACCAGTGCTATCTGTACATGCAGCCCAGTCTCGTCGGCGGCATGCTGCCCTGCTACCTGGAAGCGCTGGAGCGCCCCGCGCATGCCACCTTTCCGCAGCGCTGCAGCCGCATCGCCTACGATGGCGCCGCCCCGCGCTGCTGGCAGGACTGAGGCGC
>DASRUW010000024.1:0-14611 GCA_035655255.1 Telluria sp.
GGTCACCACCCCGGCCAGCACCGGCATCACCGCGATGATCAGGTAGGCGGTGATCAGCGACGCCCAGGCGAACATCGGCATCTTCATCATCGTCATGCCCGGCGCGCGCAGGTTGAGGATGGTGACGATGATGTTGATCGAGCCCATGATCGAGGACGCGCCCATGATGTGCATGGCGAAGATACCCATGTCCATGCCGGCACCCATCTGGGTCGACAGCGGCGCGTACAGGGTCCAGCCCGCGGCGGTCGCGCCGCCCGGCACGAAGAACGAGCCGACCAGCAGCGCCGCGGCCGGCGGCAGCAGCCAGAACGAGAAGTTGTTCATGCGCGCGAAGGCCATGTCGGACGCGCCGATCTGCAGCGGGATCATCCAGTTGGCGAAGCCCACGAAGGCCGGCATGATCGCGCCGAACACCATGATCAGGCCGTGCATGGTGGTCAGCTGGTTGAAGAACTCCGGCTGGAAGAACTGCAGGCCCGGCTTGAACAGCTCGGTGCGGATCATCAGGGCCAGCACGCCGCCGGACAGCAGCATGATGAACGAGAACCACAGGTACAGCGTGCCGATATCCTTGTGGTTGGTGGCGAACAGCCAACGGCGCCAGCCGTGCGGATGATCGTGATGGTGATCGTGCGCGTGATCGTGTGCGTGATCGATAGTAGTTGTGCTCATCTAGCGCTCCTGATTACTTGCCACGTGCGGCCAGGACTTCGGCCGGCTGGACGATATTTTCGGCGGCCTTGTTCGACCAGCTGTTACGGGTATAGGTGATGACGGCGGCGATGTCGGTGTCCGACAGCTGCTTCCAGGCCGGCATCGGCGACGGGAACTTGCCCGACTGCTTACCGTTGAGGAGCACGTGGATCTGTTCGGCCTTCGGACCGTTCACGACCGGCGAGCCGTCCAGCGCGGCGAAGGCGTTCGGCACGCCCTTGCCGGTGGCCTGGTGGCAGACCGCGCAATTGGTGGTGAAGACCTTCTCGCCGCGGGTCTTCAGCTCGTCCAGGGTCCAGACCTTGGACGGGTCTTCGGCGGCGGCGGCCATTTCCTTCTTCTTGCCCTCGACCCACGCGGTGTAGTCGGCTTCGGAGACGACTTTCACGACGATCGGCATGAAGGCGTGTTCCTTGCCGCACAGCTCCACGCAGTTGCCGCGGTAGGTACCGATCTTCTCGGCCTTGAACCAGGCGTCGCGCACGAAGCCGGGAATCGCGTCCTGCTTGACGGCGAAGGCCGGCACGGTCCAGGAGTGGATCACGTCGTTGGCGGTGGTGATGACGCGGACTTTCTTGTTGACCGGAACGACCAGCTCGTTGTCGACTTCCAGCAGGTAGGTTTCGCTGCGCGGCTCGGTCGGGGCGACGCCCGGGGAGCCCACTTGCGAACGCGGGGTGGACAGGTTCGAGATGAAGTTGATGCCTTCGCCCTCGCCCTTCAGATATTCGTAGCCCCACTTCCACTGCATGCCGGTGACCTTGATGGTCAGCTCGGCGTTGGAGGTGTCCTTCATCGCGACCACGGTCTTGGTGGCCGGCAGGGCCATCAGGATGACGATCAGGAAGGGGACGACGGTCCAGGCGATCTCGACGGCCGTCGATTCGTGGAAGGTGGCGGGCTTGTGGCCCAGGGACTTGCGGTGCTTGAACACCGAGTAGAACATGACGCCGAACACAGCGACGAAGATCACCATGATGATGTACATCATCAGGGTGTGCAGGTTGTAGACCTCTTCGGCGATGCGCGTCACCGGCATTTGCAGGTTCAGCTGATGCTCCACCGGCCGCCCATCGACGCCGTTGACCGGACCCGCCCACGCGCCAGCCGATACCGCGAGGCCGAACAGCGAGGCTTGAAGTCGCTTTACATATGTCATGTTTTCCCCAACCACCAATAGAAAGAGTTTTTTCCTAACGGCGATTGGGCCGATGACGCAGGGCCCTACCGCCGCTCCGAAACCTTTTTAGCTGCCGAGGAGTCCTGTTGCCTTGCATAAAAATTAAGCACAAACAGGGCGCTTCGACAAAATTAGTCGTTGATTATACTCAAGGTCAAGGAACTACATCAAGGTTAAAGGACTATGATTTCGATCAAGTATTCCTCGAATCACTAAGGCTTTTTCGGGTGAAATTGAACTATGTTCTCCCCGGCAGCGGTCTTGCGCGCGGCCGGACGGAACGCATGGCCATAGATCACCTCGAACGTGAGGCCGAGCTTGCCATCAGGGCGGCGCTGGGCTTCCAGCGCGTTCTCCATCTTGCGCCAGGCCGCCCGCCCGATCAAGCCGCGCCGTTGCGTGGCGAGCGGGTTCCCGCCCAAGGCGCGCGCGTCGGCCAGCAGCGCTTGCGCTGTGTCGTAGGTGACCGTGAGGCGCTCCGCGTCCATCACCGGCGTCGAAAAACCGACTTCCACCAGCTGGTCGCCGAAGTCGTGCATGTCCACGAACGGCAGCACGTGCGGATAGCCGTCCAGCGCGGCGAAGGCGGCGGCCAGCTCCTTGAACGTGTCCGGACCGAAGTTCGAGAACATCAATAGCCCGTCCACGCGCAGCACGCGGCGCCATTCGGCGAACACGCGGTCCGGCTGCGGGTGCCAATGCAGGGCGAGGTTGGACCAGATCAGGTCCAGGGAAGCGGGGCCGAACGGAAGCTGGCCGAAGTCCGCGCAGACGCGGTCCAGGCCCGCCTTGGCCGGCAGCAGGCGGCCAAGCAGCGTCTTCTTCGGCGCCGGCACGCGCGCCAGCATGGCGGGCGAGGCGTCCAGCGCCAGCACCTGGGCGGCCGGATAGGACTGCTGCAGCTGCGCCAGGTCCGCTCCGGCGCCGCAACCCGCGTCCAGCACGCGCTGTGGCGCGACCTTGACCAGCTCCAGCCGTTCGCGCATGCGTTGGGCGATTTCGCGGCGCAGGAAATCGGCCGGAGCGACGCGCCCGGGGTCGGCGAACAGGCGGCGCACGCGCGCCAGATCAATCGGCGCGCTCATTTTCGAGGGAGACTGCGGGGATGCCATGGGTACTCGCTTTCGGAACGACCCCGCAGTGTACAACGTGCGCCCGCTGCCATGCACATATCGCCCCACTGGCGCCGCTGGCTTTCCGCCGTGCTGCGCGCCGCCCTTCCCTCGCATTGCGCCCTGTGCGGGATGGCGGCGCGCGAACTGGTGTGCGAACCCTGCCATGCGGATTTCGTGGCCCGTCCGCAGGCGCGCTGCCCGTGCTGCGCCAATCCGTTCGACGCCGCTCCAGCCGCGCGCTGTCCGCGCTGCATTGCGCGCACGCCCGCCTTCGACGCAACAGTAGCCGCAGTGGACTACGGCCCTCCCCTCGACCAATTGGTGCTGCGTCTGAAATTCGCGGCCGAACTGGCGGCGGCCCCGTGGTGCGCGCGTGCGCTGGCTGACGCGGTGCGCGCGCGGCCCGAGCTGCCGTTGCCCGATCTGCTCTGCCCCGTGCCGCTGGGGGCGGCGCGGCTGGTGGAGCGCGGCTTCAACCAGGCGCTCGAGATCGCGCGGCCGCTTGCGCAGGAACTCGGCCTGCCGCTGGCGCCCCGACTGGTGGCGCGGCGGATCGACACCCGGGCCCAGTCGTCGGTGGCACCGCGCGAGCGGGAAAGCAATATCCGCAATGCGTTCGCCTTGATACCGCAAAGCGCCGTGCTGGTGCGCGGACGGCATATCGGACTGGTTGACGACGTGATGACAAGCGGCCACACTCTCGGCGAATTGGCGGCGCTGCTCAAGCGCCACGGCGCGGCGCGCGTCACGAACTACGTCTTCGCGCGCACGCCGCCCGCCTGAATCACCGCTTTGGAAGGAAGTATTTTGTTCAACGTCGTCCTGGTCGAACCCGAGATCCCGCCCAACACGGGCAATGTCATCCGCCTGTGCGCCAACACCGGCGCGCAGCTGCACCTGATCGAGCCGCTCGGCTTCCCGCTGGACGACGCCAAGATGCGGCGTGCGGGCCTGGACTACCACGACTACGCGACCATGAAGGTGCACAAGGACTGGGCGGCCTTCCTCGCCACCGAGCGGCCCGACCCGGCGCGCATGTTCGCGCTCACCACGCATGGTTCATCGCCGTTCGCCCAATGCGCGTTCGAGCCCGGCGACTGGTTCGTGTTCGGCAGCGAGACGCGCGGCTTGCGGCCGGAGCTGCGCGAGTCGTTCCCGCCGTCGCAGCGCATCCGCCTGCCGATGCGCCCCGACAACCGCAGCCTGAACCTGTCGAACACGGTCGCCGTGGTGGTCTACGAAGCCTGGCGCCAGCACGGCTACGCCGGCGGCGCTTAGGTATGATGGCGGGATGAGCTCAAAACCTACCCTCATCGCCTGCCTGCTCGGCCTCGCGCTGGCCCCGCCGGCCGCCTGGGCACAGGACGTCGCCGGCGTGGCGCGCGGCCAATCCTACGCCGCGGACTATTTTGCGCAGTTCCAGCCCGCGACGGCCCTGGACATGGTCCAGCATCTGCCCGGTTTCAACTTCGACGACGGCCGCTCCGCGCGCGCTGCCGCGGGGGCTCAGGGTAACGTCCTGGTCGACGGCAAGCGTCCGGCGTCGACGCTGGACTCGCTCAGCGACACGCTGGGCCGCATTCCGGCGGCAAGCGTCCTGCGCATCGAGATCATCAACGGCGGCGTGCCCGAAGGCGGCGCGCAGGAACCGGCCAGCACGGCCAACGTGGTGCTCAAGTCGTCCGATATCCAGACTGGCTCCCTTCGTCTGGCGAGCTTCGTCATGCCGGGCGGCGCGCCGCATCCGTCGGCGGAAATCAGGTACAGCATGAGGCAGCCGGGCCGCAGCCTCGACCTGGCGTTGGGCCGGTCAAGTTCACCCGATCTCGGTCAAGGGCAGGGCCACCGGACGACCTGGACGGCCGGCCGCGCCACTCCCACCGAGACGGACATCCGCACACAGGGCGTTGGCGCGACCCAGTCGCTCAAACTCGATTACGGCCAGGATCTGCTGGGCGGACAGCTACGCTCCGACTTCGCCGTCCTGCCTTCCAATTTTCGCTTCCGCGGCCAGCAGGGCGCTACCCAGGTGCGCAACGATCACGACGCGCTCGACGTGGAACGGGGCCTGGACTACACGCGCGCCCTCGGCCAGGGAACGAACCTGGAGCTGAAGGCGCGCCATCACAGGACCGACTCCCTGGACCTGTCGCGCAGCACGAGCGACGGCGACGCATCACGCTACTGGTCGTCGAATGCCACCAGCACCGAACAATTCGTGCTGGGGCAGCTGCATTGGCAGCCGGCGCAGGGCCTGGTGATCCGCGGCGGTCTGGAACATGCTGTCAATGACAACGTCAGCCACAGCCTCTACCAGGCCAACGACGATGGGATCGCGCCGCCATCTTCCGCGGCGTGGGTGCGTCAGCAGCGCTCGGAGGGCCAGTTGTCGAGCGCCTGGCAAATGAATGCCGCCACCAGCGTGGAAGCGGGCTGGCGGCTCGAACGCTGGAGCCTCAGCCAACGCAGCGACACGGCGGGCGAAAGGGAGTTCAGCCATGCCAAGCCGCGTTTGCAGCTGTCCTGGTCGCCCACCAGCTCGGTGCAGATGCGCCTGCGGCTCGATCGCGAAGTGAGTCGCTTGAATGTCAATGACTTCGTGTCCTCGATCGGCTTGCTGGACAAGGTCGTCACGGCGGGCAATGCCGATCTGGTGCCGACCAAGACCTGGCTGACCGAAGGGATACTCGCCTATCGCTTCTGGGACAAGGGCGCGGCGGAGCTGACCTATGCACACAGCCGGATCAGCGACGTGACCGACCGGGTGCCGATCCGGACTGTCGATGCCATCTACGACGCGTCCGGGAACATCGGCGATGGCACGGCCGACAGCGTGACGGGCCAGCTCAGCGTGCCGACCGACCAACTGGCGATCCAGCAGGGCGCGCTCAAGCTGGCCACCACCTGGAAGACGTCGCGCGTCACCGATCCTACGACCCTGTCGACCCGCCGCATGTCGGGCGAACAGGCGCTGTCCTGGAAGTTCGAGTTCGCGCAGGAGCTGCCGCGCCAGAAGTCCGCCTGGGGCTTCGCCATCGACAATGGCTGGGCCAGCGAGGGCTGGCAGGTCGCGCAGCGCGACGCCAGCAGCGGCTCGGGCTGGGTCAAGGCCTTCGTGCATTTCCGCCCCGCCGCCAAGACGACGTTGTCGCTTGAATTGAACAACCTCGCGGGCCGCAGCATCACCTACGACCGCACGCATTACACGGGGGACCGGTCGAGCGGCAGCGTCGACCTCACGGAACACACTGCGACGCGCGTGCCGGCCTTCGCCGTGGTGAGCATACGCCAGGAGTGGTAGCGGCCGGCCGGGCTCCTTAGCGGGGGCGCCAGCGGCTGAGGGTGATGCCGCTGCCGGCCGGACTTGCGAAATCTTCCGGCCGCGCCGCTCCCGGAGGCGCCACGCAGAAGCTCACTTCGCCGTTGTCGTGCCAGCGCATGATGCCGTGCTGGACGCTCCCACGCGCGGGACCGCTACGCACCAGGTAATCCATCTGCAGCGGCTCCGTGTCCGGGTCCACATGCAGGTAGGCGTCCACCACCGTGCGGCCGCCAAAGCCGGCTTTGACTTCATTGCGCACGCCTTCGCGCACGCCCGTCGCCAACATCGACGCTGGCATGGTCACGCCGTCGCGCATGGCGGCCACCGCCTCCCAGCTGCCGGCCAGGCGCGCATACACGTCGCTCTCCACGAAAGTGAAGCGTCCCAGATCCGTGAACGGCGTTTCCGGGCCGGCGGCCTGCGCCCTTCCCGTGACGCCTTGCGGACGGCTGGCATCGGAGCGGCGCAGCACTTCCAGCACGTGGCCGGAGCCGGCGCTCGTCGCGAAGCCCGTCGGGCATGGGGCGCCTGGCAAGGCCAGGCAGAAGCGCACGGTGTCGTCACCGAGTTCGAACAGGCCTTCGCAGGTGTGGCCTTGCTCCGGGCCATCCAGGAAATGGATCGAGATCCGCGCCGGTTGCGCTTCGACGTCGATATTGAAAAAGCCGTCGTATTGCGCTTCCGGTGTCTCCGTGCGGAACCGGTCGCCATCGATCAGCATCCGGTTGAACGCCAGCTCCGCGCGTGGCTTGGCCACGCCGTCGATCTCCAGGGCTTCGAACAGCCAGGTCCCTTCCAGTCCGCGCAGGGCCTGCACATGCGCCGCCAGGCCGGGCCAGGACGCAAAGCCCTCCTGGCGCGCGATGGCGGACTGCGCATCGGCCAGGCGGTAGCCGGCGCGGCGCACCTGGTCCGGCGTAATGCCGCGCGCGGCGGGCAGATAATCGATGAATGTTTGCGCTGCGGCGGCGCTGGAGGGCAGGTCCGCCAGCAGTTCCTTGGCCTGGCGGCGCAGATGGTCGAGATGGGGACGGGAATGCGTCGTCTTCTTCATGAAGGCACCTTTATGCAAATGCCGTGATCCGCAAACGGCTGCACAAAAGTCAGAGGGCGCAACGAGGCGCTGCTGAAGAAGCCGGGTTCAACCCTTCCCGCGGATCCGGGCGGCCGCTTCCTGCCGCGCCGCCGATTCTAGCCGAATGCGCGGACTTTGGCGAGCAGCTTCGTGGTCGAGCGGTCGTGCTCGAAGTCGATCGACACCGCCGTGCCGCCGTAAGCGATGACGGCCTTGCCCTCCGGGATCTCGGTCATCACGTAGTCGCCGCCCTTGGCGTAGATGTCGGGGTGCGCCTGCACCACGGCTTCCAGCGCCGTGTCCTCGTCGAAGTCGACCACCAGGCTCACCGACTCCAGCGCAGCCAGCACCGCCATGCGGTCGGCGCAGGTGTTCAGCGGCCGGTCGTCGCCCTTGCCGAGGCGTTTGACGGAAGCGTCCGTGTTGACGGCCACCACCAGCGCGGCGCCCAGCTCGCGCGCCTGGGCCAGGTAGGTGACATGCCCGCGGTGCAGGATGTCGAACACGCCGTTGGTCATGACCACCGGCTTGGGGAGGGCTGCCGTGCGCGCGGCCAGTTCGGCCCGGGTGCACAGCTTGTTTTCGAAATCAGGCATGTGTGGATTGGTCGCGCCATGCGCGCACCAGCTGCTGCGCGAACGGCTCCAGTGAATCGAACGGGATGCTGGACCGACGATGGAAGATCATCAGC
Source organism: Telluria sp. (assembly GCA_035655255.1). Classification (GTDB taxonomy): domain Bacteria; phylum Pseudomonadota; class Gammaproteobacteria; order Burkholderiales; family Burkholderiaceae_D; genus Telluria. The sequence goes on from DASRUW010000024.1 coordinate 8,101, forward strand.
GCATACACCCGCGCCAGCGCATTGACCTCCGCCGACAGCACGAACTCGGCGCCCTGGGCGGGCTTGCGCGCGCGCCAGTGGTTGATCGCCGCTTCGAGCTCCTGCAGGCCGAGGTCCATCGCTTACTTCTTCTCTTCTTCCTCCTCGGGTTCCTCTTCGATCGCCATCGTGAGGTCGGAGGCGGTGGTGGCGGAGCTGTCGCCCGGCTCCTTGCGCGTGCCGTGCAGCTTGATCTGCAGGCGCAGGCCGTTGGCCGAGTCGGCGTTGCGGATCGCCTCGTCGTACGAGACGAAGCCCCGGTTATACAGCTCGTACAGCGCCTGGTCGAAGGTGCACATGCCCAGTTCGCGCGACTTGTGCATGATCTCCTTGATGCTCTGGAAGTTCCCCTTCAGGATCATCTCGGCGATGGTCGCGGTGTTGAGCAGGATCTCGATGGCGGCCTTACGGCCCTTGCCGTCCTCGGTGCGGATCAGGCGCTGCGAGATCACGGCCTTGAGGTTGGCCGACAGGTCGCCCAGGAGCTGGGTGCGGCGCTCCTCGGGGAAGAAGTTGATGATGCGGTCCAGCGTCTGGTTGGCGTTGTTCGCGTGCAGGGTGCCCAGGCACAGGTGGCCGGTCTCCGCGAATGCGATCGCGTGCTCCATGGTCTCGGTGTCGCGGATCTCGCCGATCAGGATCACGTCCGGCGCCTGGCGCAGCGTGTTCTTCAGCGCGTTGTGCCAGGACAGCGTGTCGACGCCCACTTCGCGGTGCGTGATCAGGCAGCCCTTGTTCTTGTGGACGTATTCGACCGGGTCCTCGACCGTGATGATGTGGCCCGCCGAATTGGCGTTGCGGTAGTCGATCATCGCGGCCAGCGTGGTCGATTTGCCCGAACCCGTGCCGCCCACCACCAGCACCAGCCCGCGCTTGGTCATGATCACGTCCTTGAGCACGGGCGGCAGGTCCAGCTTCTCGAAATTCGGAATCTCGGAGGCGATGGTCCGGCACACCATGCCGACGGCCTGCTGCTGCACGAAGACGTTGATGCGAAAGCGCGTGGCGCCGGGGATCGAGATCGCGAAATTGGATTCCAGGTCCCGTTCGAACTCGCCCTTCTGCTTGTCGTTCATGATCGACAGCGCCAGCGAACGCGTGATCTCGGGCGTGAGCTTCTGCTGGCTCATGGGCTTCATCGAGCCCTGGTGTTTCATCGAGGGCGGAAAATCGGCCGAAATGAACAGGTCGGAGCCGCCCTGCTGATGCATGACGGTGAGGAGCTTGTGCAGATAGGCCCGGGCTTCTTCCGGGCCGAAGGTCGTGGACATGGTCACCTTTCTGGTTGCAAGGCAGGGCCGGCCGGCCTCGTGCCATTATATCGACAGGGTCCGCACGGAAGACAAGCTTTTACTGACTCATCAGCAACAATATGTCAGGATAGCGGCATTGCATGGCAAAAAATCGTATGTTTCAATACCTTCCATGACGCTGACAGAACTGAAATACATTGTTGCGGTGGCGCGGGCCAAGCACTTCGGCCATGCGGCCGAGGCATGCTATGTCGCCCAGCCCACCCTGTCGGTGGCGATCAAGAAGCTGGAGGACGAACTGGGTGTGATCCTGTTCGAGCGCGGCGGTGCGGAAGTCTCGGTCACGCCGCTCGGGCAGCAGATCGTGGCCCAGGCCGAGCGCGTGCTGGAGCAGACGGCGGCCATCAAGGAGCTGGCCAAGCAGAACAAGGACCCGCTGGCCGGCCCGCTGCGCCTGGGCGTGATCTACACCGTCGGCCCCTACCTGCTGCCGGCCCTGGTCAAGAACGTGATCGAGCAGGTGCCGCAGATGCCGCTGGTCCTGCAGGAGAACTTCACGGTGCGCCTGCTGGAGCTGCTGCGCCAGGGCGAACTGGATGCCGCCATCATGGCCCTGCCCCTGCCGGAGCACGGCATGTCGATGCAGCCGCTGTACGACGAACCTTTCGTGGTGGCGGTGCCGCGCAATCATCCGTGGTCGAAGCGCGAGGCCATCGCGGCGGAAGACCTGAAGACCGAAACCATGCTCCTGCTCGGGAACGGCCACTGCTTCCGCGACCAGGTGCTGGAGGTGTGCCCGGAGATGACCCGCTTTTCGGCGCCCGGCAACGGCATGCAGCGCACCTTCGAGGGCTCCTCGCTCGAGACCATCCGCCACATGGTGGCCAGCGGGATCGGCCTCACCGTGCTGCCGCGCGCCTCGGTGCCGGACATGCATCCGGCCGACGGCATGCTGCGCTACGTGCCCTTCGAGGATCCGGCGCCCTCGCGCCGCGTGGTCATCGTCTGGCGCAAGAGCTTTACGCGCCGCGCCGCCATCGACGCGGTGTGCGCCGCGGTGGCGTCCTGCACGCTGCCGGGCGTAAGGATGCTGGCCTCCGACAACTGACTCAGACCGCCCACGGCGGCGTGAACGGCGCCGCCGCGCCGACCCGCGCCGTGGCGCCGACCGGCAGCACCACCACCGCCTGGAACGGCTCCTCGCCCACCTTCGTCAACGCGAATTCGGTGTCCGGCGGGACGATCAGCGCGCCGCCCGCGCTCAACTCATGACGCGCGTCCCCGACCTGCGCAATGGCGCGGCCGCCCAGGCAGACGAAGGTCTCCTCGTCGGATAGCCGATGGACTACCCCCGCCTCGCCGTGTTCGATGCGCACCATCCAGGCCGCGTTGCGGACGGCGCCGCTGCTGGGCGCCGCGAGCGCGGTGAAGGTGGCGCCGTGCATGTCGAAACGGCGGGCGGCGGCGGGTTCGATATATGGCATGTCAGGCTCCCTTTGCGATATAATTCACCATAGTTTATAAACCTCGGTGAATCAATGTCAAGTGAAGATTTCGGCATCCTGCTGAACCTGGCCTACGGCGTATTCAAGGACGACCTGCACGCGGCCCTCGCCAAGGCCGGCTACGACGATCTGGGCCCGTCGTTCGGCTACGTGTTCCGCCTGCTGGCGGACCAGCCGCGCAGCCTGGCCGAGGTGGCGGCGCAACTGGGCATCACGCCCCAGGGCGCGCTCAAGATCGTCGACGAGATGGTGGCCAGGCGGTACGTCGAGCGCAGCGCCCACCCGCAGGACGGGCGCATCAAGCTGCTCTCGCTGACGGCGCGCGGGCGCCAGGCGTTGGCGGCGGCGCATGCCTTCCACCTGCGCTTCGAACGCGAATTGGCCGCCTCGATCGGCGCCGGCAACGCGCAGGCGGCGCGGGCGGCGCTGGAGCACATCGCCGCGCGGGCACGCGAAGGGGCGCTGCCGCGCCCTGCCTGAGGGCCGTCCAAACAGGCTAGAATGCATGCCCATGAATCGGCTCACACTGTATTTTCGCCTGGTCCGCCTCGACAAGCCGATCGGCATCCTGCTGCTGCTCTGGCCCACGCTGAACGCGCTGTGGTTCGCCTCGAACGGCCATCCGCCGCTGGACGTGCTGCTGATCTTCGCGCTCGGCACGGCCCTGATGCGCTCGGCCGGCTGCGCCATCAACGACTACGCGGACCGCGACTTCGACCGGCACGTCAAGCGCACCGCCGAACGCCCGCTCACCAGCGGCAAGATCAAGCCGGCCGAGGCGCTGGCCGTGGCGGCGGTCCTGGCCATCGTGTCCTTCCTCCTGATCCTGCCCTTGAACGCACTGACCAAGGAGCTGTCGGTGGCCGCCGTGATCATTGCCGGCACCTACCCCTACTTCAAGCGCTTCTTCGCCATCCCCCAGGCCTACCTTGGCATCGCCTTCGGCTTCGGCATTCCGATGGGCTTTGCCGCCATCCAGGACCAGGTGCCCGCCGTGGCCTGGTGGCTGCTGGCGGCCAACGTGTTCTGGGCCGTCGCCTACGACACCGAATACGCGATGGTGGACCGCGACGACGACCTGAAGATCGGCATCCGCACCTCCGCCATCACCTTCGGCCGCTTCGACGTGGTGGCGGTGATGCTGTGCTACGGCGCGACGCTGGCGATCCTGCTGGCCTGCGGCTGGGAGCTGGGCCTGCGCTGGTGGTTCGCGGCCGGCCTGGCCGCCGCCGCCGGCATCGCCCTGTACCACTACGGCTTGATCAAGGACCGCGACCGCATGCGCTGCTTTGCCGCCTTCCGCCACAATAATTGGTTCGGCGCCGCCATCTTCGCGGGGATCGCGTTAGACTATGCATTGCGTAAATAACATCGAGGAGTATTCATGATCCAGTCCATTCCGACCAAATCGTCCACCCGCGACAAGCTGCTCGACGACCTGCGCACCGTGATCTCGGACGCCGAAACATGGGTCCGCCAGAGCGGCCAGCTGACCGGCGACGAACTACTCGCCGCGCGCGACAAGATGGAGCGCACCCTGCGCAACGCCAAGGACGATCTGATCCGTCTGTCCGAGCCGGTGGTGGAAAAGACCAAGGAGGCGGCCAAGGCCACCGACGATTTCGTGCACGAGAACCCGTGGAAGGCGGTTGGCATCGGCGCCGCCGTGGGCCTGGTGGTCGGCCTGCTCATCGCCCGCAAATAGATCATGGCCTTCCTCGAATCGGCAGGCCGCTTCGCCGCGACGCTGGCCGCCATGGCGCACACGCGCCTGGAGCTGGCGACCGTGGAGATCGAGGAGGAGTCGCAGCGCTTCCTGCGCTACCTGATCCTGTCGCTGCTGGCGCTGTTCCTGGCCGGGGTGGCGGTGATCCTGGTGGCGCTGTTCGTGGTGCTGGTGTTCTGGGACAGCTACCGGCTGCAGGCGGTGGCCGCGATGGCGGTGCTGTTTGCCGGCGGCGGCTGGGTCATCGCGGTCAAGGTGCGCAACGAGATGCGCGCCAAGCCGCCGCTGCTCTCGGCCACGCTGGGCGAACTGCGCCAGGATTTCGCCTGCGTCACCAACCTGGGAGCGCGCGATGAGGAATGAGTCCCGCCTGGCCACGCGCCGCGCCGAACTGCTGGCCGAAAGCGCCGCCCAGCGCGAGGCGCTCGGCTACTTCGCCGTGCAGTTGTCGCAGCCCATCACCGGCGACGGCTGGACGGCGCGCCTGCTCAAGGGCGGCAAGGTCCCGCTGATCCTCGGCGGCGTGGCACTCGGCTTCCTGCTCACGCGTCCGCGCAGGCTGGTGCCGCTGGCCACCGGCGCCTTCGGAATGTGGCGCATGATCCAGCCCGTGCTGGAGACCATCCGCCAGGCCCGCAGCGCCGCCGACCTGCACCCGGGCGCCGAACAGATCTGATACGGTTTCCCGGCAACAGCGCCAAAACCGTATCACAACCCAGGGTGAGGTCGCCCATTGCACCATAATTTCCCGGCCGAATCCGCGTCCAGACCTGACCCCCGTGCGTTTATTTTCCCAGCTCGTCGCCGAGTTCCTGGCCGCGCGCGGAAGCCGCCTTCACGGCCGCCACGATGGCCTGCTTGACGCCGGCCTGCTCCATGCTGGTGATGGCCGCGTAGGTGGTGCCGCCTTTCGAGGTCACCCGCTCGCGCAGCACCGTCACCGGGTCGCTGGAATTGCAGGCCAGTTGCGCCGCGCCGGCGAAGGTGGCCAGCGCCAGCTCGCGCCCCTGCTCCGCGCTCAGGCCCAGCTCCTCGGCGGCCTGCTGCAGCGCTTCGATGAAGAAGAACACATACGCCGGTCCGCTGCCGGAAACGGCGGTCACCGGATCGATCTTGGCCTCGTCGTCCAGCCACACCGTCCGGCCCACGGCGCGCAGGATGCGGTCGGCCGCGTCGCGCTGCTCCGCGCTGGCGCCTGCCGTGGCGACCATGCCCGTGATGCCCATGCCGATCAGGGCCGGCGTGTTCGGCATGCAGCGCACGATGGCGCCATAGCCGCCCAGCCAGCGCGCCAGGTCCACCGCGCGGATGCCCGCCGCGATCGACAGCACCAGCGGCGCGCGCGCCGCCAGCTGGGGCGCCAGCGCCGCCGCGACTTCGCGCATCTGCTGCGGCTTCACGGCCAGCACCACCACGTCCGCCGCGCCGACCGCGCCATCGATCCCGCCGGCGGTGCTTACGCCATACTGCGCCGCCAGGCGCGCCAGCGCGTCCGCGTTCGGGTCCACCACGTGGATGTTGGCGCCGTCGGTCAGCTTGCCGGCCAGGCCGGCGATGAGGGCGGTGGCCATGTTGCCCCCGCCGATGAAGGCGATCTTCATGTTCTATCCTTTTGCATAGGAGCGCGCGCCGAAGATGGCGCTGCCCACGCGCACGATGGTCGCGCCTTCCGCGACCGCGGCGGGCAGGTCGGCCGACATCCCCATCGACAGCGTATCGAGCCCGTAGCCTTGCGCGTTCAATTGTTCGTATAGGGCGCGCAGCCTGGCGAAGGGCGCGCGCTGCTTGTCGTAGTCCGTTTCCGGTTCGGGAATCGCCATCAGGCCGCGCAGGCGCAAATTCGGCAGCGCGGCGGCGGCGCGGGCCAGGTCGGCCAGTTCTTCCGGGGCGCAGCCGCTCTTGGTGGCCTCCCCGCTCACGTTCACCTGCAGGCAGATGTTCAGCGGCGGCAGGTCGTGCGGCCGCTGTTCCGACAGGCGCTGGGCGAT
>DASRUW010000025.1:0-10328 GCA_035655255.1 Telluria sp.
CCGCCATCCTGAGGGGGTGTTTCGAGGATACCGCCATTCGGCCATGGCGCCTCTTTCTTGGCGCGCTAGTGCCTACCGCGATTAGCCTGCTCGTCTTCAAAGCCTTATGAGCGCAGCCAATGTGGCGATCCCGGCCACGACACGAGATATCATTGCGTCTCCATGTGGTCTGGCAGGCGCATTGTCGCGATGAGGCCACCTTCGGCATGATTCGCCAGCTCCAGCTGGCCACCGTGCGCTTCGGCGATGCCGCGCGCGATGCCAAGGCCGAGGCCCAGGCCGCTGTCGTTGCTCGTGCGCCCGTGCGCGAGGCGCACGTAAGGTTCGAATAGCGTGGCGACCGCGTCCTCCGGCACGCCCGGCCCGTGGTCGCGCACCGCGATCTCGACCCATCCCGGGATGCGCCGCACGCCGATCTCCGCGCGCTGCCCGTAGTGGAGGGCGTTGTCGAGCAGGTTGCCGATGGCGCGCTTCAGGGCCAGCGGCTTGCCGCGCACGGTGTTGCCGCTGTCCTCGTAGGCCACATCGTGACCGGCCAGGTGCGCGCTCTTGACCAGGCGCCGCAGCAGGTTGTCGAGTCGGATCGTGGTCGGGTTCTCGTGGATGTCGCTGTCCTTCACGTACTGCAGTGCGCCCTTGACCATCATGTCCAGTTCATCGAGGTCTTCCTCGAAGTCGTCGCGCAGCGCTTCGTCGTCGAGCAGTTCGGCGCGCAGCTTCAGGCGTGTGATCGGCGTGCGCAGGTCGTGCGAGATGGAGGCGAACAGGCGGTCGCGGTCCGCGATGTAGCGCGCGATCCGCTCGCGCATGGCGGCAAAGGCGCGCGCCGTGTTGACGAACTCGCGGCTGCCCGTCTCCGGCAGGGCCGGGGCGTGGTCCTCCTTGCCGAAGGCCTCGGCCGCATCCGACAGCGCCGCCAGCGGCCGCGTGATCGAGCGTACCACCAGGATCGACAGCACCAGCACCGCCAGCAGCGACAGTCCCTGCAGGGCCAGGCGGTCGACCGATAGCGGATCATGGCTGCTCAGGAAGTAGGGGTTCGGCATCAGCGTGGCGAGATACAGCCAGTTGCCCGGTTCGAGTTCGGTCTGGATGACGAGGATCGGCGCCGGATCGGGCTTGAGCAGCAGGACGTCGCGCACCCAGTTCTCCGGCAGGTCGGTGAGCTTGAGGCCATCGGGCGCGACCAGCAGTTGGTCCGGCCACGCGAAGGCCAGGCGGAACGGCCCTTCGCCCGGCAGGTCGCGCCGCAAGGTCGCGCCGAGCGTGGCGAGCACCTGGTCGGCCAGGGGATTGGGCGCGATCGGCGTGACCGGCACGCTGGCGTGATTGAGTGCGACGTAAAAGCGTGTCCCGCCCATCTCGCGGAACTGCTGGATCAGCAGGCTGCGGTAGCGCGGCGGCAGGCTGCGGAAGAAGCGGATCGAGCTGGCGGCGCCTTGCCCGAGGTAAGACGCGGCCACCTTGGCGTCCGCCTCGGCGCGGCCACGCAGCTGGGCGGCCCAGATCAGGCTACCCACCACCTGCGTGACCAGCAGCCCGGCCACCATCACCAGCGACAGCCGCCCCAGCAGGGACTGTGGCCACACGCGCCAGCGCGACTTAGCCATGCGACACGCTGACGTCCGCGGAGAACACGTAGCCGACGCCGCGCACGGTCTTGATCAGCATGGGCTGCTTGCCGTCGTCGCCCAGGCGCAGGCGCAGGCGGCTGATCTGCACGTCGAGGGAGCGGTCGAACGGGCCGGCGTCGCGCCCGCGTGTTTCCTCGGCCAGCACGCTGCGGTCGAGGATGTCGCCGGGGTGCTCGGCGAAGTACTTCAGGAGCTGGAAGTCCAGGCCTGTGAGCGGAACCAGTTCGCCGCCGCTGTCGGTGACCGTGCGTTCGACCAGGTCCAGCGTGAAGCCGTTGAAGCGGTAGTAGCGCGGCGCACTGGGCGTGTCGCTGCCGGCGCGGCGCAGGATGGCCTTGATCCGCGCCAGCAGCTCGCGCGGGCTGTATGGCTTGGCGATGTAGTCGTCGGCGCCCAGCTCCAGGCCCACCACGCGGTCGGTTTCGTCCGAGCTTGCGGTCAGCATGATGATCGGGACGTTGGAGCGCTGGCGCACCAGGCCGCACAGCGCGAAGCCGTCCGTGTCCGGCAGCATTACGTCGAGGATGACGAGCGAGAGCTGGTCCGCGTAGGTGTTCAATTCGGCCAGGAAGCTTTCGCCGTTATGCGACAGCAGGACCTGGAACTGGTTCTTCTCCAGATAGGTCTTGAGCAGCATGCGGGTCTTCAGGTCGTCGTCGACGATGAGAATCTTGCGGGTCATGGCTTGTGCAGGCGTGAGCTGAAGGTGCGGAACACGGTGGCCAGGCGCTTTTGCACCTGGGCGGCGGGAACGCTGTCGTCGGCGAAGTAGCGTTGCACTTCGGCGATGATGGCGTCGCGGCTTTCCTCGTCGGTGGCCATGCGGTGGACCAGGCTGGGCACCTGCACGGACGCGCCCTTGCCGAAGATGGCGTAGGAGGCGCGTGCGCAGCTGTCCATGCCGCCGGTGGCCGCGTCGCGCCGCACCGGGACGGAGCCCTTGGCGGCGTTGTACTGCTGCTGCACCTGCGGCGTCATCACCGTGCGCGCGAGCTTGTCCTCGGCGGCGCTGTGCGAATAGTCGTTGGCGAAGGCGGCGAGCGTGTCGACGCTGTACAGATGCAGATGCTCGGTGCCGGGCAGGGCGCCGCAGGCGAATTCCTGGTCGACGGGGAAGCCGGTCTCGTTCAGTTCCGCCTTGGCCCAATCGCCCATCACCATCATGGCGCCTTCGCCGCGCGCGAAGCGCTTGGCGACGTCGGTCCAGGGCTGCTCCTGGATAGGCGCCATCCACGTCTTCATCTGGCGCAGGCGTTCCAGCGCGGTGACGAGGCGCGGATCCGCGGCGGCGCGGGCGCTCTGGTGCACGAACAGGTCGCGGTAGTAGTCGGCGCCGCCGACCGAGAGCACGATGTTCTCGAACAACGTCGCCACCTGCCAGGCCTCGCTGCTCTGCACGAGGGGAGCGACGCCGGCGGCGCGCAGCTTGACGGCGAGCGCTTCCAGGCCGGACCAGGTGGCCGGCAGCGCCAGGTGCAGTCGGGCGAACAGCTTGCGGTTGTAGAGGAGGGTGTTGGTGCGGTGGATGCCCAGCGGCGCGGCGACGGTGTGGCCGCGCTGGTGCACCAGGTTCCAGATGGTGGGGAACATCACCTTGCCCCAGTTGCCCGCGGTGGAGGCGTCGTCCAGCTCCAGCAGCAAACCCAGTTCGGCCCACTCGCCGAGCGACACGCCGATGATCTGGGTGATGTCCGGCGCGCTGCCGGCCAGCACCCGGCTCTTGAGCACCTTGCCCGCGCCGACGCCCGCGCCGCCAGGGACGGCGCCGTCGTCCCACACCACGCCTTCCTTCGCGAGGCGCGACGAGAGGACGCTGACGGCATGCCGTTCGCTGGCCGAGGTCCACCAGTGCAGCACCTGCAGGGATTCGGGACCCGCGCTGGCGCTCCGAAACGACGCCAGCAGCAGGCAAGCCAGCGCGCACCGGAGCGAAAGCCGGAACCGGCCGCTTGCCTGGTGCCGCCGTGCGTTCGTCATTGCCCCTCGCGTGTCCGTTATCTCTTGAATCGATTATAACGAATCGGGGCGCGCCTCAGCTCCATGATCGCAGGCGGTGACCTTTCACCGCATAGAACAGGATCCAGGCATAGCACGGTCCGAGCAGCCAGTATGCCGACTGCGCGCCCGCATGGTCGGACAGCGCGCCATACGCCATGGGCAGCAGCGCGCCGCCGGCGATGCCCATGATGAGCAGGGCCGAGCCGCTGGCCGTGTACGCGCCGAGCCCTTCCAGCGCGAGCGGCCACACGGCGGGCCATACCAGCGCGTTGGCGAATCCCAACATCGCCAGGAACAGCACCGAGTCCGGCACGGGCGGCACATGCGCCCACCCGAGCAAGGCTTGGGACAGCGTCTGGCTGGTGGGCGAACCTGTGGTCACGCCCAGCGTCAGCACCAGGCCAGCCACCGCCGACATCTGCAAGGCATGCTTTTGCGAGAGGTAGCGCGGGATGGCGGCAATGCCGACCAGGTAGCCGAGCACCATGAAGGCCATCGTGAACGAGGTCAGGGAAGCGAAGCCCGGCACGCCCAGGTGGCGTCCGTACAGGCCGATGGTGTCGCCCGCGATGACCTCGACGCCGACGTAGGCAAACAAGGCCAGCGCGCCCAGCACCAGCTGCGGAAAGCGCAGCACGCCGAAGCGCGTGGGCGCGGCGGGGCCGCCGGCGTCGGCGGCGATTTCCCGGATCGGCGCCAGCGCGACCAGGACGGCGACCGCCATCAGCCCAAGCCCCATCAGCGCATACGGCTGCACCAGCCGCATCGCCAGCTGCGCGCGCAGGGCCGCCTGGCCGGCCGCATCCAGCGCCGCGAAGGCCTGTTCGGAGTAGCTGTCCATCCCGGTCAGCACCAGCGAGCTGAAAATGACCGGCACCAGCACCCCGGCGCCCTTGTTGAAGAGGCCCATGATGCTGATCCGCATGGCCGCGCTCTCCCGCGCGCCGATGCAGACGATGTAGGGATTGATCGCCGTCTGCATCAGCGTCATGCCGCTGGCGAGGGTGAACAGGGCCGTGAGGAACAGCCCATACGTGCCGCTGCGCGCCGCCGGGATGAAGAGCAGGGCGCCGATGCTCATGACGGCCAGGCCGAGCGCCATGCCGCGCCGGTAGCCGGTTCGCGCGAGCACCGCCGCCGACGGCAGCGCCATCACCGTGTAGGCGATGTAGAACGCGAACGCGACCCACAGGGCCTGGAAGTTATTGAGGTTGCAGACGATCTTGAGGAAGGGGATGAGCGAGCCGTTGATCCACGTGGCGCAGCCGAGGATGAAGAACAGCAGTCCGACGAACAGCATCGCCAGCACGACCTGCCGCCTGCCGTCCGCCGCCGCCGGTGCGGAACGAAGCGCGTTTTCTGTGACCATGAAACATCCGAAATGTAGGTGAAACGACGCCGGCACGCGCATGCAACACGTGCCGGCATGGCGATCCTGCTTAGAACTTGGCGCGCAGGCCGAGGCTGTAGCGCGCGCCGTTTTCGTACACGCCCACCGGCAGCCCGTCCGTGGTGTTCGTGCGGATCAGGGAGTTGGTGATGTTGACGGCGCTGGCGTACAGGCTCACGTGCGGCGTCAGGTCGTAGCTCGCGCTGGCGTCCCACTGGCCGTAGGCGCTGGTCACGTCCTGGCCGCCTTCGTCCAGGCCGCCGTAGGACTTGGAGCGGTAGTTGTACGACAGGCGCACCGAGAAGCCGCCCTTTTCGTAGTAGCCGCTGGCATTGAGCTGGTTGCGCGAATTGCCGACCACATTGAGCTTGCGCCCGCCCGCCAGCGCGCCGGTCTTGGCGTCGGTGAAGGTGTAGTTGACGATCGAGCCGAAGCCGTTGCCGTAGGCCTGCTGCCACTGGATTTCGAGTCCGTTGACGGTCTCGCCGTTGTCCGCGTTGTGCGGACGGGTGACCGGGCGCTGCACGCCGGCCACGTTCTCCATCGCGGTGGAGGTGTAGATGAAGGTATCGAGCTTCTTGCCGAAGACGGTGGCCGAGAGCAGCGAGGCGTCCGCGAAGTACCACTCGGCGCCCAGCTCCCACTGGTCGGCGTGGTAGGGCTTGAGCAGCGGATTGCCGGCGGTGGCCGCGTTGGTGGTGCCGCTCACCTCCGTGCTGGCCGAAAGGTCGCTGTAGGTGTTGCGGGCCATGACGCGGGCGAGGGCGCCGCGCAGCAGCAGATCCTTGCGCAGCTGATAGACTGCGTTCAGGTTCGGCAGGACATCCGTGTAGGTGCGGCCGACGCTGCCCAGTTGGTAGTCGCCGTTGCCGGTCAGGTCCTGGTTCGCCTCGGAGGTCTGCTTGGTGCGCACGAGGCGCACGCCGAAGTCGCCGCGCCACGGGCCGGTGGCATAGTTGGCCTTCACGTAGGCCGCCGTGATGCGCTCCTTGATGCGGTAGTACTCGCCCTTGGCTTCGGCGTAGGTCATGCCCTGGTCGTACATGGCGAAGCCCTTGCTGGCGGCGAGGGCGTCGTCGACCCAGGCGAACTGCGTGAGCGAGCCGGCGCTGGCCGCCTTTTGGCTGATGAAGGGCGAGGCGCCCGTCGACAGGTCCGCCAGGGTGAACGACTGCCAGCCCGTGTGGCCGGGCCCGTCGGTGCCGATGGTGCGGTGGTTCTGCACCTCGTTGTCGCGGAACTTGAGGCCGACCTTGACCGATTTGATGAAGCCGCTGTCTACGTCCAGGTCCAGGTCCGCCTGGGCGTAGTTCTCCTTGCTCTCCATCTTGCGGATCCAGTCGCGCGCGCCTTGCAGCGTGAGCTTGGTCGGGTCCAGTGGGCTCATGTCGAGGTACTGGACTTCGTAGGTGTCCGGCGCGATGTTGATGGTGGCGCGGGTGTTCCCGGTGAACCAGAAGTTGCGGTCATGGTTGCTGCCGCCGGAGGCCGAGGTGGTGCCGGCCTGGCCGTGCAGGCGCCAGTTGTCGCCATCGAGGTTGCCTTCCAGGTCCAGCACCTTGGACTTCACGAAAGCCTCGCGGTAGATCGGTTCGAACGACACGCCGGTGGTGGGGCCGACGGTGCCGCCCACCACGGCCTTGGTGCCGTCGGAGGTGGTGATGAAGCGCGGGTTGGTGATGTGGATGGTGTTGGTGGCGTCGGCCAGCCCGCCGATCTGCCACAGGTAGTTCTGGTTGTTGTTATCCATGTCCATGTCCGAGTTCAGGTAGTTCAGGGACAGGTCGGAGTTGTTGGTCGGCCGCAGCTGCAGCGTGAGGTTGGCCGTGGTGCGCTCGCGGTTCTGCCGGAAGATCGGTGTGCCGCCGCCCCAGGAGGCGTAGGCGTTCGGGGTCACGTTGCCGTTCTGGTCGACGATGTTGTACTTGGTCGCGTCCGTGAAATCCTCCAGGCCGTCGCGGCGCATGGTGCGCTTCTGGCGGCTCAGGGCCACCAGCACGCCGGCGGTGCGCTGGTCGTTGTGCCAGGCGAGGAGGCCGGAGAGCTGCGGGTCGGTCTTCTTCGGCAGCTTGCTGTAGGTGGCCTCGGCCGAGAACTGCATCGTCAGCGGATCCTTGAACTGCAGCGGCTTGCGCGTCTTGACGATCACCAGGCCGCCGATGCTGCCTTCGTCCAGGTCGGCCGAGGGGCTCTTGTACACGTCCAGGCTGCCCACCAGTTCGGACGGCAGGATGTCGTAGTTGAAGCCGCGGCTTTGCGAGTCGTTCTTCCACCAGTAGGCGGAGGCCACCGACTGGCCGTTCAGCTGGGTCATGTTGAGGTTCTTGTCCGTGCCGCGCACGAAGATGTCGCGGCCTTCGCCCCAGGTGCGGTCGACCGAGATGCCGGGGACGCGCTGCAGGGAATCGGCCACGTTCTTGTCCGGGAACTTGCCCACGTCCTCGGCGCTCACGGTGTCGACGATGTTGAGCGCGTCGCGTTTTTCGGCGAGGTTGCGCTTGAGGGTTTCGCGGATGCCCTTGACCTCCACCTGCTGCACCTGGGCCGCGGCCGGTGCTGGCGGCGGCGCCGCCGCGTCGGTGGCTTGGGCCCAGGCGCCGTGCCAGGCGGCGGCTCCGAAGGCGAGGGTGATCAGTTGCGGCAGGCGTTTCTGGCGTAGCAGGTGGGGCGTCATCGCAGGTCTCGTATCGTTGTTGGTTGGTTTGTCTAAAAGGTCCCGGCACGCGAACGTCCCGGGAAAAGTCCACACATCCTGGGGGGACGGTGTGAAATCAGTCGGGCGGCGGCCGATACCACCGGTCCAGATCCTGCTGCAGGCGGCGCGCTGCATCGCGCGGCGACAGGCCTCCGGTCAGCACGGCGGCGTTCACGTTCCACAGCTGCTGGTCCAGGCTCGGGCTGCCGCGGTTGAGAAATTGCGCCGTCAGGCGGAAGCTGGTGCCGCACTTGTCGCGCCAGCTGGCCATCTGCTTGGCCAGCGGATCGGTGATCGCGATCAGGTGCGTGGACAGCGAGAAGAAGCCGACCGCGCGGTTGGTGTACAGATCCGCGAATTCCTGCGTCGCCATCCATGCGAGCAGCCGGTACGCTTCTTCCTTGTTGCGGGCATGGCGGTTGATACCCGCTCCGATGTCCATGTGGTCCGAAATCTGGCAACGCTCGCCCGCATGCGCCACCGGCGGCGGGAAGGCGCCCACGTCCAGACCGGTCACCTTGTTGAAGTAGGCGATGTCCCAGGAGCCGGCCGGGTAGATGGCGGCCTGGCCCTGCGCGAACTGGCGCTGGCTGTCGGCATAGCCCTGCGCCGCGGCGCCGCGCGGCAGATAGGGTGCGAGCCGGCGTTCGAATTCGAAGGCGGAGACGAAGCGCGCATCGGTGAAGCGCGCCTTGCCGCTGACGAGGGCGCGCCGCCCGTCGTCGCCGCGCCACCACGCCGGTCCGATGTTGGTGAAGAGAGTCTGGGTGGCTTCCCATTTGTCGGCCGTGCCGAGTGCGAGCGGCGTCGTGCCGGCGCGGCGCAGCGTCTCGAGCGCGGCGAGGAAGTCGTCCGACGTGGCCGGAACGGCGAGGCCGAGGCGCTCGAAGATCTTCTTGTTGTACAGGAAGCCGTGGATCACCGAGGCCACCGGCAGGCAGAAGATGTCGCGTCCATCGTCGGTCTGCCACGCCATGCGCGAGCGGGCGTTGAAGTTGACCAGGCCCGGGAAGCCGTTCAGCTTTTCCAGATAGCCCTTGCGGTACAGGGCGAGGGAGGCGTCGAAGGGACGGCAGGCCAGCACGTCGCCCGCGGCGTCCTTCGCCAGGCGGTCGGTCAGGCTGTCGTCGTAGGTCGTGGGGGACGTGGTGACATATTTGACGGTGATGCCGGGATGCTTGCGCTCGAAGGCGGGAATGAGCACGTTCTCCCACAAGGGACGGTCGTCCACCCGCCAGCTTTCGAGCACGACGGTGCCGGCGCGCACCTGCAGGCCCAGGGCCAGCAGGGCGAGCAGTGCCATGCAAACGAAGCGGCGTGCCGGCATCTCTCCCCTCGTGTTCTTGTTAGCAATGAAATCATGCTAGCAGCGGGCAAGACGTAACACCACTTTGGGAAAACGGCGGCAGGCATACGCTAAGTCATTGATTTTTCGAGATGACCACGCTGGGGCGCTTACGAAAAATTACAGAGCCGTGGGACGCGCCGGGGCAGGCCGGCAAGCTTTCGACAGGGAGACTTACAAAACTTTACAAAACGCGCGGATTTGTCAGCCGCCGTGTAGCGCATGCGCCGCCAGGAACTCGCCATGCGCAGGCATCGCGCGCACGCAGCGTGCGATGGTGGCCTGGATGTCGCCCAGGTAGCCGTCCAGTTCCGCCTGCGGCAGCAGGGCGGCCAGGGGATGGTGCGCGGCCGGCATGATGCCCTGTCCGATGAGCACCTGCAGCCAGTTCTCCTCCACAAACATCTCGTCGCGGCCGCGCTGCAGCCGGCCGTGGCTGCGGAACAGGCGCAGGCGGCGCTCGAGCGAGGGCGGGATCGGTTGCGTGCGGCAGCGGTCCCAGAAGGGCGTGCCGGTGCGCCGGGTGGCGTGGTAATGCAGGATCAGGAAATCGCGGATGCTCTCGTATTCGGCGTCCAGGGCGGCGTTGCAGGCGTCGATATCGTCCGCATCGAAGTGGCGGTCCGGGAAGAAGCTCAGCAACCGTGCGATGCCGGACTGGATCAGGTAGATGCTGGTGGACTCCAGCGGCTCCAGGAAGCCCCCGGCCAGGCCGAGCGCCACGCAGTTGCGGTTCCAGAAGCGCTTGCGTTTGCCGCTGGTGAAACGCAGAGTCCGAGGTTCCCCGAGCGGCTGGCCGGGCAGCCCGGCCAGCAGGGTGGCGGTGGCCTCGTCCTCGCTGATGTAGTCGCTGGCGAACACATAGCCATTGCCGGTGCGATGCTGGAGCGGGATGCGCCACTGCCAGCCGGCCGGGCGGGCCGTGGCGCGCGTGTATGGCGGTGGCGGTTGCAGCGCCGTGCTGGCGACGGCGACGGCGCGGTCGCACGGCAGCCAGGCGCGCCAGTCCTCGTAGCCGGTGTGCAGCGTCTGTTCGATCAGCAGGCCGGCAAAGCCCGAGCAATCGATGAACAGGTCTCCTTCGAAGCTGCGCCCGTCGTCGGTGCGCACGGCCGTGATGAAGCCGTCGGCGCCGCGCAGCTGCACGTCCACGATCCTGCCTTCGATGCGGCGCACGCCGCGCGCCTCGCTGTAGCGGCGCAGGTAGCGCGCATACTGCGTGGCGTCGAAGTGGAAGGCGTGGGCGATGCCGGCCAGCGGCGAATC
>DASRUW010000026.1:0-2933 GCA_035655255.1 Telluria sp.
GGATATTCCTTGCCGGCGCCCCATAACACGGTCGTGCGGCCGAATGGCTGGCAGCATTTGCCGTTCTCCTTGTCGGTATTCGGGATCGGATACGTCAGCTGGGTCTTGTAGGCGGTCTTGTCCATCACCGGCAGGAAGTACGGGCCGCATAATCCCGCCTGGCCATGCCAGCCCCAGGCGAGCAGCTCGCGGTGCATCTTCGCGGTCAGGCGTTGCGCCATCAGCGTCGAGGTGCGCACGCCGCCCATATGCACGGTCGACTGGCCGTCGAGCGGGTAGAGGCTGCCCTGGCATCCCGCGCACCAGAACAGCTCGTTAAGCCCGAAGCCGACCGAAGCCGCGACGCAATCGGCGGCGCAGGCCGCCACCGCCACGGGGTTGGCAAACAGCACGGCGTCGGGATTCAATATCAGCGTCAGCTCATCGTCGTTCCACAGGGGATCGACTTCGGTCAGGTAGGCGAGATCAAACGAGCCGTGCTCCAGGCACGGAAAATCCGCCACCACCTGCAGCCAGTACATCACCGGATTCACATAGAAGTGCGCCTGGTAGAAGCTGTTCTGGTCGCCGTCGCCCTCGGAACGCGTGAAACGCGCACCTTCCGGCGCCGGGATGCCCGGATCGAGGTTCACGCCGCCCAGCGAGGTCAGGCAAAACGGCTTGCGGACCGCTTCCACCTGGCGGGCCGGCTCCCAGAAACCGATCGCCAGCCCAACGGTCGGGTTCACGCCGCAGCTGCAGAGCGGGCTGGTCGGATTGGAAATGTCTTCTTGCCCGCCGAAATTGGCCACTGTTGCGCCGCCGATGGAAATGGGCAGGATGCAACTCCAGCAGATGTCGGTGATCGGGTTCGGGAATTTTCCGGTGCAGGTGGCCATGCCGGCGCCCTGCACGGTGAGCGAAAAACAAAGGCCGGCCAGCGCCACGATCAGGGGAAGAAGGCGCTGTCCCATCACAGCGCTAACTCGTCGATGCGAAGGCGCAAGCCTTCCTGTGACACGATCGCAGGCACTTGGGTGATCTGGAAACGTTTCGTTAGCAAGCCTTGCTGGTCGTAATAGACCGGTATCCGCCAGAACTTCATCAGGTCGAGGTAGGAGCCGCCGACCAGGATCGGCTTCACCCGGCCATGATAGTGGTCGATCAGCGCGCGGGCGCGCTCCACCTGGCGCTGGTCGCGGCCATCGAAGAACAGCAGATGTTTAGACATCGACACCACCTCCAATGGGTTCTTGCGCGTGCCGGCGGCAAACAATAAGTGCCCTTTGTCATCAAAAATATGGCGATCCAGTATAAAAGTCGGGTCGTAGTAGCGCGTGCGCGCAGTGTCGCCAGGCTGGAGACCGGCCAGCGGCTTCGGGTGGACGACCGCATCGATGCCCCGCGCGCGCGCCTGCTGCTCCAGGCGCTTCAATTCGCCGCTGCGTTCCTGGTTACGCAGTCGCTGGTTGATCATGTCCAGGAAGTGCTGTTCACCGATCGGATAGACCGGGCCGATATTGCCCAACTCTTCCGCCTGGGCGCTAGCGCAGGCGACGAGCAGGGCGGCCAGGACGGTATGATGGGGTGCCATGGTTTAGCCGCGCCGCGAGCAGGAAATGGAGGATTCGAGCGTGCGCAGTGATCCGCTATCCTGTTGAGAGGACGCGCGGATCATCCCCATCAGCACCGGGTCGCCATCGCCGTCGGCCATGGCGTGCCGCAGTTCGCGCGTCGTCAATTCCCGGCCACAGCGGCGGCGAAACGCGTGCAGATAGGATTGCGCGCCGTCGCGCGCCGCCGGTGCAATGTGGGCGAGCGCGTCCAGATACACGTCCAACGGGATGTCGACCCGGTAGTCGGGTTGCTGCGCCAGTGCGACACTGGCGGCGCACGCTACAACAACGGCCATCGCATGTTTCATGGGATTTACCCCTTAAAAGAGTGGTTTGACGATCGCGACGATCTGGTCCGCCCGTACCAGGCCGCTGGCCTGGTAACGCGAATCGAAGCTGTCGGGGCTGGTTCCTTGTACGTAGTAATGACCGGGCGGGATCACCATCGCAGGAATCGGTGCCAGCGCACGCCCGTCGACACTGTGCGGCTTGGCCCATCCCATCTCCACGCCATTCACATAGATATGTCGGTCGTGCACGGTGATGCGATCGCCTGCGACGCCGCGGATTACCTTGAAAAACGGCTGATTTTTGAGGCCCGGGTAGTGCTGCTGCGCTTCGCCTGCGAACGAGAAAACGATGAAATCGCCGCGCTTGAAGCGCGTATGGCCGTGTTGAACGACTGCGACCGTGTACGGCAGGCTCGGCGTCACGTTGAACAGCACTGGTAACTTTGGCGTCGGATCGATAAAGACGCGCACGAACGCGAGGCTCCAGATCGCCAGCAACACTAGGGTCACGGTCCAGTGGCGGCGCACGTGAAGCAGAAATTCGCGCATGGCATTGCTGCAGCGGGAAAGCCAACCGTTATGTGGCGCCAGCACAACTGCAGTCTTGGCAAATGCAGCGTTCATAAGTCGACTTTCTTTTTGAGGAGCGGTGTCAGGTCCACCAAGTGCGGGCTGGTGCCGACGATTGAACTCTTCACGATCACCAGGCACTGGCAGTCGTGCGGCAGTTCGTCCAGTGCAGCCGGCAAGCGCTGCGCGAATTGCCGGGCGAGCGTCAGCGCTTTCTGGCGCTCCGCGTCGGTGCCACCGTGCGTCAAGAGCTGCGCGAACTGCGCTTCCTTCGCGCGGTACACCTCGCCGACGTCGACCACGCCGATTTGCATGGACGGACGGAAGATGAGACGGTCATAGAGCACAAGCGCAATGGTGACGACAAAGATCGTGACAGTCAGATTGGCAATGAACGGCCTCATGATTCATACCCCCGGCGACGCAGCACTTCGCGGATCGCCTCGTCGATGCTGTAGCCCTGGGCGCGTAGCTGGTC
>DASRUW010000027.1:0-2074 GCA_035655255.1 Telluria sp.
CACGCGCCCAGCCAGCCGCGCGAGAGAAACGCGACCTGGTGGATCAGGAATGCGAACAGCAGGCCAAGCAGCAGGACGAAGCCCCAGCAGGCCGCCAGCGTCACCGCCAGGCGCAGCGAGGGGCGGCCACAGGCCGGCGGATACAGGCGCGCCTTCCCGAACAGGACGAAGACGGCGAAGCTGCACAGGTAGAGCAGGACCAGATGGACCGGCGCCGCTGCGCCAGGCAGGGAGTGGAAGTGCAGCAGGCTCGCGAGCACGCCGGTCGCGGCGAGCATCGCGACGTCGGCCGCCCGCAGGACCAGCTCGAACCGCACCGGGTTATTCAATAAGGGATGTTGCATCGTCTTCCGTTTCGCAAGTGTCGCTTCGGTGAGATCGATTATCGGGAGCACTGCCGTGGCCGCCCTGAGTAGAAGCACGCGCGCACTTGACGGTTCCGGCACGGGCGCGGTTGGGGGCGCCGGTATAACGAGAGCCATGTGCCTACATCTCATCTCCGCATCCCATGACCGAACGGCCAGCGTGCCAGAAGCGGTCGCGGTGCACCGCGCGGTGCAGGCCGTGCGCGCGCTGGGACCCGGCGCGCGCGCGGGCGCCGAGCAGTACCTGTCGCAGCGCGCCGCGCAGGGCGACCGGATCGCGTTCGGCGCGCTGATCGCGTTGAACCGCCCGCGCATCCTGCGCCGTGTCGGCGCGCAGCTGCCGGTGCGCGCCGAAGTCGAGGACATCGTGCAGGCCAGCTGCCTGTGCGCCTACCGCGCGATCGAAGGCTTTCGCGGCGACAGCGCCTTTCTCACCTGGGTGCTGCGCATCGCGGACCGCGCCGCGTGGCGCGCATGCCATCAGGAGCGCCGGCTGGCCGCGCTGGAGTCCTCCTGCGCCTATCCGATCGGCATGACCGATGCGCCCGAAGGCGAGCTGGCCGCGCGCGAGACGGCGGCCGCTTTGCTGGGTGTACTGGAGACGCTGCCCGAGACGCTGCGCGCGGCGCTGCTGATGCGGGAAGTGGATGGGGCCAGCTACGTCGACATCGCAGATGCGCAGGAGTGCCCGGTCGGCACGGTGCGCAGCCGGCTGGCGCGCGCGCGCGCGGTCGTGTCCGCGCAACTTGGGATCCAGCTGTAATACGGCGGCGCGGGGCAGGCGTGCCCCCGCGTGCGCGGGGGGCGACAGGAACCTCGGTTCAGGCAGCGCTGAAGTCCGGCTGAAGAATCGCCGAACGCGGGCGCCGCTGCAGTTCATGCCCCAGGTGATCCGCCAGGCGCAGGGCGAGCGCGGTGAGCGTGATGGTCGGGAAGTTCGCGCCCGCTGTCGGGAACACCGAGGAGCCCGCGATGTACAGGTTGTGCAGGCCGTGCACCTTGCAGTTGCGGTCCACCACGCCGTGGCGCGGCGAATCGTGCATGCGCGTCGTTCCCATGTGGTGCCATGTGCCTTCGCGGCGCAGGGAGCTGGGCCAGGGGCCGCCCTCCAGCGGCGGATCGAGATCGACCTCCGCCACGCCGGTGGAGCGCAGTTCGTCCGCGATCAGCGCCAGGGTGCGGTCGAAGGTGCGCTGCACCCGCGTCCCCAGGCGCCAGTCCACGCACACGCGCGGCATGCCCAGCGCGTCGCGTTCCGTGCCGGACAGGGTCACGCGGCTGTCCGGGTTCGGCTCCGGTTCCACGATGATCTCGAAGCGCACGGCGCGGATCAGCATGCGCGGCTGCACCAGGCGCGTGATCCCGTAGCCGAAGGTGTCGAACGGATGGGCCATCATGGTCAGGAGGTCCCTGGTCGGGCTCCAGTCCGGCTGGTCCTTCTGCAGCGTGGCCTGCTTGTAGCGGAACAGAGCCTCCGCGCCAGCGCTTCCTTCGCCCGGGAAGACCGAGGCGAACCAGACGCGGGAATTGAGCAGCTGCTCCCTCTCCTGGGTCGCCCCGGTCAGGGCCAACTGCGCGGCCAGGTGCTGGCCGTGAGTGGCGACGGCGGAATTCATGTAGTGGTATTTGATGTCGTACAGCTTGTTGCGCGCCCAGGCCCGGCTCCAGCGTACCTGGCCGGTCTGCATGCGCGGATGGTCCATGAAGTA
>DASRUW010000028.1:0-8622 GCA_035655255.1 Telluria sp.
GGCCGGCTTCGCGGACCAGCTGGTGAAGATGGAGACCTCGATCGAACGCATGGAAGCGGTGCGCGGCGGCACGTCGGGCATTCTCACCACCAACGGCGCCGGCGCGACCGTGAACTTCCTGACGCACCGCGCCCGCGACGAGGCCGAGGGCGCGTTCAGCCTGACCACCTCCGACTACGGGACCCGCCGCATCGACGCCCGCTACGGCGGCCCGCTGGGCAACGGCTGGTATGCCGGCTTCGGCGGCTTCATGCGCACCTCGGACGGCGTGCGCAATCCCGGCTTCACGGCCGATCGCGGCGGACTGTTCCGTGCCTACCTGGGCCGCAAGTTCAGCGACGGCGAGTTCTCCGTCAACGTCAAAGTGGTCAACGACCACAACCTGTTCCTGCTGCCGACCCCGTTCCAGAACCCGGCCGACCCCAGCGCCGTGCCTGGCTTCGACGGCAATTACGGCACCATGGTCAGCCTCGACAACGCGATCCAGCAGGGCCACGCCTCCGGCGGGCTGAAGGACAACAACATCACCGACGGCATCGACACCAAGGCCAGCGCCATCGGCTACAGCTTCGACAAGAGCCTGACCGACAGCCTGACGCTGCGCGCCAAGGGCCGCTACACGGATTTCGACAACCACTTCAACGCTGTCTTCACCTACGACAACGCAAGCCTGCGCTCGGCGGCCGACCGCCTCGATCCGGCCAAGAATGCCGACATCCGCGCCATGCTGGCCCGCTTCCCCGGCACCACGCCCGCCCTGCGCGGGGTCGCCAGCGGCACCCTCTACAGCGGCGCCAGCCTGGCCCAGGTCGGCGGCAACGGGCTGGTCTCGGACAGCGTCAACTCGGCCCAGCTGCACGCCAAGCAGGTGATGGTCAACGACATCAGCCTGACCTGGACCCAGCCGTCCAACAGCTTCACCGCCGGCATGCTGATGATCCACCAGGACAGCCAGGACAGCAGCGACGGCAACCTGCTGTTCCTCGGCGAGGTGCGCAACAACCCGTCGCGCCTGGACATCGTGGCCCTGGATGGCGCCGGTCACGTGGCCGGCCAGCTCACCGACAAGGGCGTGCTTGCCTACAACCCGTGGGGCGTAGGGATTTCGAAGGAACAGCTGGACTCGACCAATCTCTACCTGAACGACGAGTACAAGTACGGCGAACGCCTGCGCCTGGACGCCGGCGTGCGTCTGGAAAACCTGAAGGTGCGCGCCTGGAACCCGAACGGCAAGACCATCACGGTGCCCGGCGCCCTCAAGAGCGACGGCACGGACGCGGACAACATCATGGTCAACAACACCCAATCGGTGTTCGACGGCAACTACAACATCACGTCCAAGCACCATTCCGACCAGTCCTACACGGCCGGCGGCAACTACCTGATCAACGACTACCTGGCCGGCTACGCCCGCTGGTCGCGCAGCTACCAGGCCCAGGGCGGGGACGAGCCGACCAAGATCACGTTCGAGGAACTGGGCATGCGCTACAAGCAGCGCCACTTCTCGGCCGGCCTGACCCTGTTCCACACGATCTTCAACAACTTCAACTACAGCCGCCGCTTCGAGAACGACAACGAAGACACCAAGGTGCATGGCGGTATCGCGGTGAACGGTCTGGAATTCGACGTGCTCTGGCACCCGCTGCGCTCCTTCCAGCTGACCGCGACCGGCGTGTTCCAGAAGGCCACCGTGCACTACGACAGCGTCACCGGCCCCTCGGCAGCGAAGGTCGACACCGGGACCCTGGGCGGCAAGCCCGAGCGCTCCCCGGAGACCAACATCACGCTCACGCCGAGTTACCTGCTGCCCGACGGGAAGGGTGAGCTGTATGCCCGTTTCCACCAGATGGGCAAGCGCTTCGCCGACAGCGGCAACTCGATCGTGCTGCCGGCCTATCACACGGTCGACCTGGGCCTGCGCTACCAGATCAATCCGATGTTCTCGCTCAACCTGAGCGTGCAGAACCTGACCAACACCATCGGCCTGACTGAGGGCAATCCCCGTTCGAGCTTCACCGAACTGGCGGGCAACTACTTCTATGCCCGTTCCATCCTCGGCCGCAACGCCCAGCTGTCCCTGAACGCCAGCTTCTGATCGGTCTTCCTAGTTTCCCCGGCTTGTACACTCGGCCGGGGCTTTTTTCCAGATCACCTTCATCACCATGCAAGTGCCTGAGCCCGCCCTTCCCTCCACCCCGCCGCCATTGCGCTTCTCGATCGAAGAGGGCGAAGTCATCAACGAATTCCTGCGCGACGGCCCGGTCGCCGCGCATCTGCTGCTGAGTAGGGGCGCCGCGCCCCGCCTCATTGTGGCCTTTCCGGCCGGGAACAGCGCCGTCGGCCTGTGGCTGGACGTGCAGGCCGGCGCCGCCTCCGACTGGTCCGTCGATCAACTGCGCCCGCTCGCGGCCAGCGACGCCGCCGGCCGGCCGCTGTACGGCGTCGAGGCCCTGGTGCGCGTGCGCGGCGCCGTGCTCGCGCCGCGCCAGGCCGTGCTGAGCAGCGCACGCGTGCTGCGCGATTTTCAAACCACCGGCGCGATCCCGGCCCAGGTGCGCTGCAAGCCGGCCGTGTCCGCCACACGCATCCACTGGGCGCGCGACCGCGTCGACGGCGCCCCCGGCTATGCGCTCACGCTCGAGGTCGAGCACGGCACGCTGGCGGCCGGTACGCCGCCGTCGTTGCAGCCGGGCGCCGACGGCATGCTGCACCTGCGCGTGCGCGCGCTGTGCGGCGAGACCCCGCTCACCCCGATTCCGCTCGCGGCGCTGCTGACCGAACCCGGGCGCGGCGCCGAGCGGGTCCGCCAGAGCCTGGCCTTCCTGAGCTACGAGGAAAAGCTGCTGGCCGGATCGTGGCGCTTCAATACCTATTTTGGGCGCGACACCCTGATGTCGCTGGCGATGCTGATGCCGGCCCTGACCGCGCACGCCACCGAAGCGGCGCTCGGCGCCGTGCTCGCCCGCCTGGGGCCGGACGGGGACGTCGCCCACGAGGAGGACATCGGCGAATGCGCCTGCCTGCACCCCGATGCGGGCCACGCGCCGGCGGACCCGATCTGCGACTACAAGATGGTCGACGACGACTTCATGCTCGCTCCGGTCGTGCTGGCCTATCTCGAACGCTGCACGCCGGCCGAGGCCGCGGCCTTCCTGGCCCGCCGCAGCGGCGCCGGCCACAGCTTCGCCGAACTCATCACGCGCAACCTGCGCCTGGTGCTGCGGCGCGCCGCGCCGTTCGCGCAGGCGCCGGCCATCGGGCGCCTGATCGCCCTCAAGCCGGGCCAGGTGACGGGCGACTGGCGCGACAGCCACGACGGCCTGGGCGGCGGGCGCTATTCGTACAACGTCAACGCGGTGCTGGTGCCGGCCGCCCTGCGCGCGATCGCGGCCCTCGCCGCGCGCGGCGAGCTCGGCCAGGAGCCCGACTTTGGCACGGCCGCCGCCATGGCCGGGCAGTGGGAAACGCACGCCCCGCCCTGCTTCGAAGTCGCGTGCGGGACGGCGGAGCTGCGCGACCGGATCGCCGCCTATGCCGGCCAGCTCGGCGTCGACGCGGCGCCGGCCCTGGCCAGCCTGGCCGGCGGCATCCAGCGCAGCTTCGCGCTGTCGCTGCTGGGAGACGGCACGCCCGTTCCCGTCATGCATTCGGACTTCGGCTTCGCGCTCTTGCTGCAGACCCCGCCTGCTGAGATGATAGAGCGCGAGTTGACGGCCATCATGCGGCCTTTCCCGGCCGGCCTGATGACCGACGTCGGCCTGCTGGTGGCCAACGCCGTGGCCGCCGATCCCGGCCTGCAACCCTTGTTCGGCCCTGACCGCTACCACGGCGCCGTGGTCTGGTCCTGGCAGCAGGCGCTGCTGGCGGCCGGCTTGGCCCGGCAACGCCGCCGCGGCGACCTGCCGGCCGCCACGCAGGCCATGCTGGCGGCGGCCGAGCGGACCTTGTGGGCGGCTATCCGGCGCACGCGGGAACAGGGCAACTCGGAATTGTGGTCGTGGCGCTACGAGGCCGGCCAGTACCAGCTGCAGCCCTTCGGACCGGACTGCGCGACCGCCGACGAATCGAACGCCGCACAGCTGTGGAGCACCGTCTACCTGGCGGTACGGGAACCTGGGGAACCGATGTGAAGACGATCTGCCGCCTGCTGCTGAACCTGGCCCTGCTGGCGAGCGCGCCGCTCCACGCGGCCGTCGTCACGGTCGCGATCTGGGGCTCGGCGCCGGCCGAGGTGGCGGCCTTCGACACGGCGGCGGCCGCGTTCACGCGCGCTACCGGCATCGCCGTGAACAAGCAGATCATCGAAGACAAGTACATGGACGTGCTCAAGTCGCGCTTCGCCGGCCGCCAGCCGCCCGACGTGTTCTACCTCGACGCCTTCGAGGCACCGCTGCTCATCGCCAGCGGCGTGCTCGCGCCGCTCGACGCCTACGTCGACCAGCCGGACGACTTCTATCCGCAGTTCCTGGACGCCTTCCGCGGCGCCGACGGCAAGCTGTACGGCATACCGAAGGACTATGCCACCCTGGCCCTCTACCTGAACCCGCACCTGCTGCGCCAGGCGGGCTACCGCCCGGAGCAGGTGCCCACCGATTTCGACGGCCTGATGCGGTTCTGCCGCACGCTCCAGACCCGCCTGCCGGCCGGGGTCGGCGCCATGCTGATCGAAAAGGACTTGTCGCGCCACCTGGCCGCCCTGGAAGCCTACGGACAACCCATCGTGACGGCGCGGGGCTGGGCGCATTTCACCGGCAACCCCGGCACCTACGCCTACCTGGACGCGCTGGTGCGCGGCCATGCCCAGCACTATCTGTTCACGGCCAAGGACGACCTCGGCGCCGACTGGCCGGGCGCCGCCTTCGGCAGCGGCAAGGCGGTGCTGATGATGGAGGGGAACTGGATCCAGGCCGCCCTGCGCCACGACTACGACGTGCCGTTCCAGGTGCGCCCGATGCCGACGGTGAACGGGCGCCGCCAGACCATGGCCTACACGGTCGGCTATGCGGTGGCGCGGGCCGCGCGCCACAAGGAGGCGGCCTACGCCTTCGTGCGCTACATGACCGGCCCCGGCCTGGCCATGTGGATCCGCGCCTCGGGCGCGCTGCCGGCCCGCAAGAGCCTGGCCCGCGCCCTGCGCCTCGACGCCGATCCCGTGCTGGGCCCGCACGTGGCCGGCGCCGGCTACGCCACCGTCTGGGCCCGCGGCGACGCCCTGCCCGTCATGAATACCAACTTCGGCTCCCAGTTCCTGGCTGCGTTTAACGGCGGCAAGCCGCTGGCGCAGGCGCTGAGCAAGGCCGAGTCCGTGTCCAACTTCGAAATCGCCCGCCAGCGCTGAGCCCATGTCCACCCTCCGCCGCCTGCCCCGCAGCGTCACCATCGGCGCCTACGGCTTCCTGCTGCCCGCCCTGGTGCTGATCGGGGTGTTCACCCTGCTGCCGATCGGCTACGCGCTGGTGATGTCCCTGCAGAAGGTGGACATCCTGTCCGGCCGCCATCGCTTCATCGGCCTGGCCAACCTCGGCTATCTGTTCGAGGACGAGAAGTTCTGGGCCGCCTGCCGCAACACGCTGCGCTACGTGGCGGTGGTCGTGCCGACCCAGACGGCCGTGGCGCTCGGCCTGGCGTGCATGTTGAACGGCAAGATCCGGTTCAAGCGGGTCTTCCTGACCTTGCTGTTCCTGCCGACCCTGACCTCCTCCGCCGCCATGACGATGATCTTCATGTGGCTCTTCAATAACGACGGTCCGCTGGTGCGCTTCCTGGCCCAGTCCGTCGGCCTGCACATCAATTTCGTCAGCGATCCCACCTGGGCGCTCGGCATCATCATGCTGATGAACGTGTTTTCCACCATCCCCGGTTTCATGGTCGTGTTCCTGGCCGGCCTGCAGGGCATTCCCGCGGCCCTGTACGAGGCCGCCCTGCTCGACGGCGCGGGCGTGTGGCGGCGCCACTGGGAGATCAGCGTGCCCCAGCTCACGCCGGTGACGTCCTATGTCATGACGATGGGCCTGATCGGCTGCTTCCAGGTGTTCGACCAGGCCTTCATCCTGTCCGGCGGCGACGGCGGCCCCGACAACGCGACCCTGACCTTCACCCTGCTGATCTACCACTTCGCCTTCAAGAACTACAACACCATGGGCCTGGCCTGCGCGCTGGCGGTCGTGCTGACCCTGGTGATCCTGGGCGCGAGCCTGCTGCTGAACCGCTTCGTGCGGCCCGATGGGGTGAACCAATGACGACGCCGCGCGCGCGCCCGGCCACCTGGGCGCTGTACCTGTTCCTCGCGTTCTACAGCTGCCTGACCCTGGCCCCCTTCTGCTGGGCGATCCTGACCTCGTTCAAGCGCACCGCCGAGATCTCCGGCGGCGCGACCCTGTGGCCGGCCGCCCCCACGCTGGAGGCGTATCGCCTGATCCTGCACAGCGACCTGGGACGCTGGCTGCTCAACTCGTTCACCGTCGCCTTCAGCGCGACGCTGCTGAACGTCCTGTTCAATACCATGGCCGGCTACGCCCTGGCGCGCTACCGCTTCCGCGGCCGGCGCCTGCTGTTCCAGCTGCTGCTGTTGCTGATCATGGTGCCGGGACAGGTCACGATGATCCCCGCCTTCATGATCGTGGCCGATCTGGGCCTGATCGACACCCATCTGTCGATCGTGCTCACCTCCGCCGTGTCGATCGGCTACATCTTCATGATGCGCCAGTTCTTCATCAACTTCCCGGCCGAGATCGAGGAGGCGGCGGTACTCGACGGCTGCTCGGCGCCGGTCGCCTTCTTCCGGGTCGTGCTGCCGATGGCGCGTCCGGCGCTGGCCACCCAGGCCGTGTTCGTCTTCATGGGCGTGTGGAACGAATTCATGAAGCCGCTGCTGTTTCTGTCGAGCGTGGACCAGTATTTGCTGCCGCAGGGCTTGAACGCGGTGGCCAAGCAGTTCGCCAAGTCCTCGTCCTGGAACCTGGTCATGGCCGGCTCGCTGCTGTCGGTGCTGCCGATCCTGGCGCTTTACCTGTTCCTCAACAAGTACTTCATCACCCTGAACGACACCTCGAGCGGCAGCAAATGATGCGCCGCCCCACCGGAGTTTTGCCATGACCACCGTTGCCCTGCGCAACCTGCACCTCGACTTCGACGGCCAACCGATTCTGCGCGACGTGAACCTGACCATCGAGGCCGGGCAGTTCTGCGTCTTCATCGGCCCTTCCGGCTGCGGCAAGTCCACCCTCCTGCGCCTGATCGCGGGACTCGAAACCGCGAGCGGCGGCGACATCCTGATCGACGGGGTGCGCGTCAACGACGTCGCCCCGGCCAAGCGTGGACTGGCGATGGTGTTCCAGGGCTATGCGCTGTATCCGCACATGACCGTGCGCGAGAACATGGCCTTCGGCCTCGAGCGCCAGGGCCTGCCCCGGGCCCAGATCGACGTGCGCGTGGACGAGGCGGCGCGCATCCTGCAGCTGGAGGCGCTGCTCGCGCGCAAACCGGGTGCGTTGTCGGGCGGCCAGCGCCAGCGGGTGGCGATCGGCCGGGCCATCGTCAAGCACCCCAAGGTATTTCTGTTCGACGAACCGCTCTCCAACCTCGACGCCTCGTTGCGCAGCCAGACCCGCATCGAGATCGCCCGGCTGCACCGGCAGCTGAAAACGGCCAGCATGATCTATGTCACCCACGACCAGGTCGAAGCGATGACGCTGGCCGACCGGATCGTGCTGCTGCAGCCGGCGGCTTCCAGCGCGGGCTTGCCCAGCATCGCCCAGGTCGGCGCGCCGCTCGAGCTCTACCACCATCCGGCCAACCTGTATGCGGCCGGCTTCATCGGCTCCCCGGCGATGAACTTCCTGCCGGCCCGCGTGGCCGACGCCAACGCCGCGGAGGCAACCGTGGAACTGATGGGACAGCGCTGCCGGGCGCTGGTCGATGGCGCCGGACTGCCCACCGGCGCCGCCGTGACGCTCGGCATCCGTCCCGAGCACGTCCGGGTCGGCAGCGGCACCTGGCGCGGCACGGTCACCCATCTTGAGGCGCTGGGGGAACACAGCTACGTCCACCTGTCCTTCGGCCCCGATGGGACGACCCTGGTGGCCAAGACCGAACTGGAGGATGTGCGGGTCGGCGCGCCGCTCGATTTCGATTTTCCGCCGTCCGCCCTGCACCTCTTCACCGCCGACGGCAACGCGTGCCGGCGGCACGCTGCCAAGGCTGCGCCATGAACCGCCCTCTGATCCGCAAGATCGTCATCGTCGGCGGCGGCAGTGCCGGCTGGATGGCCGCGGCCGCGCTGTCCCGGGCCCTGGGCGCGGACTGCGCAATCGACCTGATCGAATCCGAGCAGATCGGAACCGTGGGCGTCGGCGAGGCGAGCATTCCGCAGCTGGCCCAGTTCAATGCCTTCCTCGGCATCGATGAAGACGACTTCCTGCGCCAGACGCACGGCACGTTCAAGCTCGGCGTCGAGTTTGTCGACTGGGACCAGCCCGGCCAGTCCTATTTTCACAGCTTCGGGACGATCGGCCAGGCGCGCGGCATGCTCGGCTTTCACCACTACTGGCTGCGCGCCGCCCAGGCGGGACGGGCGCCGGACCTCGGCGCGTTCTGCCTGAACACGGCCGCCGCCCGCGCCGG
>DASRUW010000029.1:0-10050 GCA_035655255.1 Telluria sp.
CTTGCGCGTGGTGCGCTGGAGCAGGCGCACGCCCAGCTGGCGCTCCAGGGCCTGCACCGCATGGGTAACCGTTGGGCGCGGCAGGTCGAGCTGCTCGGCGGCCATGGCGAAGCTCTTGCATTCGGCCACGGTGCGGAAGATGTGCAGGCTTTTGAGCTGATCCATTGTTAGCGATGGATGAATAATGTAGTTCAGTATCAAATATTTATTGTTGATTTCGATAATAGCAGAATACCTCCATCGTTCAAGACCAAGGAGAGTGCTGTGAAACGAGTACAACTGGGAAACAACGGCCCGCAGGTGTCCCCCCTGGGCCTGGGCGCGATGGGGATGTCGGACCTGTACGGGACGGCCGACCGGCGCGAGAGCATCGCCACCATCCACGCCGCGCTGGAGTCCGGCGTCACCCTGATCGACACGGGCGATTTCTACGGCATGGGCCACAACGAGATGCTGATCGCCGAAGCCCTGGCCGGGCGCGACCGCGACCAGCTGGTGGTCAGCGTCAAGTTCGGCGCCCTGCGCGACCCCGGCGGCAACTGGATCGGCCACGACGCGCGGCCGGCCGCCGTCAAGAACTTCGCGGCCTACTCGCTCAAGCGCCTGGGCCTGGAGCACATCGACATCTACCGCCCCGCGCGGCTGGATCCGCAGGTGCCGATCGAGGACACGGTGGGCGCCATCGCCGAGCTGGTGCAGGCCGGCTACGTGCGCCACATCGGCCTGTCCGAGGTGGGACCGGAGACGCTGCGCCGGGCCCACGCCGTGCATCCCATCAGCGACCTGCAGATCGAGTATTCGCTGATCTCGCGCGGCATCGAGCACAACGGCATCCTGGAGACGGCGCGCGAGCTGGGCATCGGCGTGACGGCCTATGGCGTGCTCTCGCGCGGACTGATCTCGGGACACTGGGACGCGGCGCGCTCCGGCCAGGCGGACTTTCGCAGCGCGACCATTCCGCGCTTCCAGGGCGAGAACCTGCAGCACAACCTGGCCCTGGTCGAGCGCCTGCGCGGCTTCGCCGCCAGCAAGGGCGTGTCGGTGGCCCAGCTGGCCATCGCCTGGGTGATGGCGCAGGGCGAGGACATCGTGCCCCTGATCGGCGCGCGCCGGGTGGCGCGGCTGGACGAGGCGTTGGGCGCGCTGCCCTTGAGCCTGAGCCCGGCCGACCTCGAACACCTGGACGGTCTGGTGCCGCCGTCCGCCGTGGCGGGCAGCCGCTACAGTCCGGCGCAGATGGCGATGCTCGACAGCGAGCGTCCTTCGTGAAACATTGGACGACGGGCTGGCCGGGCAGGCGCTGGCGCTGGCCGAACCGGCTTACCGCCGCGTGCCGTGATCAGGGTGCCGCGGCGGGCGGCGCGGCCGGTGTGAAGCTGAGCTTGCCGTCGACGAGGGTGAAGACCCCGACCGGCTGGCCGTCGCCGGGCGGCTCGATCTGGTTGCACTGCTGGGTCTCGACGGCCCAGCTGTCCTGGTCGGTCTTGAGCGTGTAGGCGTCGTCGCCGTTGCTCAGCAGGGCGAGCTGCAGGCCCGCGATCGGCAGCGTCTTGAGGACGTAGCGCCGCTGGCAGTCCGGCAGGCGCGACGCGGTGACGTAGAGCGTTACCGACTCGTCCCAGAAATACTCCTGCTCGGCGCGCACGCTGATGGCGTGGTCGTTGCCCTCGATGGCATAGCTGGCCGAGTCGTTGACACAGCCAGTGAGCAGCAGAGGAAGCAGGAGCAGCAATGGTCGCATGTTGCCAAGTGTACCCTGCTTTCGTTCCGGCTAAAAATCCGTCCCCAGGCTCAGCGCGCCCACGCTCTGGCTGGCCACCGGCCTGGGCGAGCGGAATTCCGGCGAGCGCCGGGTCGCCTTGAACTGCAGGAACCACGGCCCGTGCGCGCGCGTGGCCGAGCGCGGAAAGTCCAGGCGCAGCCCGGCCACGGCGTCGCCCACCAGCACCCGGCGCGCGACCGAGGGGTCGTCCCCCTGCAGCCGCCCGTCCAGGAACACGTTGTAGGCCATGGCGCGCGCCTCGATGCCGAGGAAGGCCGTGCAGCGCAGCCAGCGCGCGAGGCACGGGGTCGCGGCCGGCGGCGCCAGCTTGGTGAGGATGCCGACGGGCCCGGCCGGCACGTCCGGCAGCGCCTTGCCGAGCACGGCCAGCAGGCCGGTCCCCGCGTAGCCCTGGATCGTGCCGAGCGCCACGCGCCAATAGGCCGCCGCGCGCAACTGCACGCCGCCCGCCCAGTCCGCGCGCAGGGCCGGCAGGGCGTGGCGGCGCTCCAGCGTGCCGGTGCCGGCCAGGCTGGCGCCGATCTGGTTGTCCCAGCCCTGGGGCGCGGGGCGGCCGAGGATCCGGTGCACCAGCCTTTGCGACTGCGCCGCCAGCGCCGGGCGGCCGGTGACGCCGAGCTGCCAGGTGAGGGCCGTGAGCGACTGGCGGTCCGGCGCGGCCAGCCAGTATTCGCGCTGGTAGTACAGCAGGCCGGCCCAGGGATGGTCCCAGGGCTGGGGCGCGGCGCGGTCGATGTCGGCCGGCGTGTACATCAGCTGGCCGAGGTTGTGCTGATGGAAGGCCAGATCATGGCCCGCGCAGCCGAGGCCGCCGCACAGACGGCTCAGCCAGTCCGGCCGGGCGCCGCCGGCCTGGCGCGCCGCAACCTGAATGCCGTTGGTGTAGTAGCGGTCCGTGTGGAAGAACAGGTCGTTCTCGAAGGTGAGGAAGCGGGCCTGGTCGGCGGCGTGGGCGGCGCAGGCCGTGCCGAGCGCGGCGGCAAGTGCGAGGAGGCGCATGGGATCTCCCGACGGATTGTCATTGGGAAATCGTAGAGAGCCGGACCCGGCGCCGCTTGCGCCGCCGCAAGCGGCCTACTTCTGGTGCTCGGTCAGCACCGTGACCTTGTCCTTCTCGAAGCCGGCGCGGAAGATGCCGTAGATGAGCTTGCCCAGCATCTGGTAGTTCTTCGCCTCCTTGGCGTCCAGCCGTACCTCCGGCTGGGGCTGGGTCTTCGCCTTGGCCGTCAGCAGCTGCTCCAGCTCGACGGAGTTCATGCGCTGGCTGTTGTTCACCACGATCTCGTCCTTGGCGCCCAGCTTGATGTCGATGGTGACCGGTTCCGGTTCCAGCGCGTGGGCGGCCTGCAGGGCCAGGGCGAGTCCAAGGCCGGCGGCGAGTTGACGCATGCTGGTGTCTCCAGGTTTTGTTTCCTAAAAGATATTTGGTATTTGCTCGGTTGTCAACGTTTCTTGATCTGGATGAAGTTCCGGCAAGCAAATATGCTATGCTGGCCGGCCCCTCCCCGCCCCGGAGCCAGCATGCAGCGGACCCGACCCGAGCCGTCCAACGCGCCGACCACGGCGGAGCCCGCGCATGCCTCGCATGAGGCCCCGGCCGGCTCCTTCGCCGCCGCCGTGCAGGCCAGCCCGCGCGCGGTGGCCCAGCGCCAGCTGGCCGCCGGCGTCCAGGGCAGTCCGCGCGTGGCCGCCCAGCAAAGCCGCTACGCCGCCATGGGCCTGCCCGTGCAGCGCGCCCCCAAGGGCGGCTTGCCTCCCGATCTGAAGAATGGCGTCGAAGCCCTGTCCGGCATGTCGATGGACCACGTGCAGGTGCATTACAACTCCTCCAAGCCGGCCCAGCTCAACGCCCACGCCTACGCCCAGGGCAGCGCCATCCACCTCGGCCCCGGCCAGCAGCATCATCTGCCGCACGAAGCCTGGCATGTGGTGCAGCAGGCCCAGGGGCGGGTGAAACCCACGCTGCAAATGAAGAGCGGCACGCCGGTGAACGACGACGCCGGCCTGGAAGCGGAGGCCGACACCATGGGCGCGCGCGCCCTGGCCGTGGGCGGCGCCGCGCCCGGCCCGGAGGCGCCTGCGCCCGCCCCGCCGTCCGCTGCCGGGGGCGTCGCGCAGCGGGTGCAGAAGGACGTGGTGGCGCAGGGCGTGACCCACCTCGTCAAGCTGAACGACGCCGGCTCGCTCTACCAGCCCAACTTCATGGACAACGAAGTGGCCGAGACCAAGGAAGGCGACGTCATCCGCATCGAGGACAGCCACGTGCTGCGCTCGCGCCGCGGGCCGAACCAGGAACAGGGGCCGGAGCGCGACGCGCATGGCCCCAGCAACCAGGTCTGGGTCGAGGCGCTCGCCTTCAACAAGCAGCCGCTGCCGGCGTACTCCTTCATCCGCGAGGGGACCTTTGCCGAGAAGCAGGAAGAGAAGGAGGGCGCGCGCGGCAAGAAGCCGCAGCTGGTCCCGAGCATCAGCCTGCTGCTGCCCTACGCGATCCCCGTCAGCGGCGAGATGTACATGATGGACGCTTCCCACCGCGGCGACATGTACCAGATGCGCGCCGCCATGGCCCTGCAGCCGTATCCGCTCATCATCTACAACGTGAAGGGAAGCAACGACCTGATCAACTACTTGAGCAATGGCGCGCGCGCCGTGGTCCACCTGATCGGCTATAACCCGGCCAAGCCGCAGCCGCAGGACCAGACGCCGGGCCGGGTGTATCGCACTGTGAACGTGCTGGCGGAAACGGACAGCACCCACCTCATCGTCGAACACACGCGCAAGGATCCGCGCAAGCACGACGTCGTGAGCCAGGGCATGACGACACTGCCGCCCGAGTTCAAGCCGCTGATCGCGGAGGCGGTGGCGAAGGTGTTCGGTGCCGTCGAGGGCCGTGCCGCGCTGCTGATGTTCCGCGATTCGGGTGAGAAGAGTTTCGTCTACCCCGAGCTCGACTCGGGGGACGCCCTCCATCAGCTGGCCGAGATGGTCCACCGGCGCGGCTTCGCGCCCGTCGCCTGCGGCGCGCCGGCCAGCATGAAGCTCGGCTTTGCGAGCATCGGTGAATTCTGGAAGGCGCTCGACGGCATTCCGGCCGCCGCCGGACAAGCCGCGGCGGGCGTGCGCTACAAGCGCGATATCGAAGCGGAGTTCATGCGCGAGGCATTCAGGCAAAGGAAATTCGCGATCGTGGTGGGCTTTCGCAGCGGGGCGCTCGACCTGTTCACCATGCTCGGCATCCCCACCATTTCGATCAGCCTGCGCGGCATCGTGGGCGAGGACCGGCACGGCAAGTTCGCCCCGCACATGAATTGGAAGCGCACCAACGTCCAGTACGACGTCCCGCGCAACAATCTCACCCGCCTGATGGGCGGGCGCGGCACCTCCAAACTCTACATGTCGCCCTATTGGAAGATGCGCGGGGCCGGCGGACCGCCCGCGCAGGGGCCGCAAACGGCCAAGCCGCCTGGGCCGTTCCATCCGGCCGACCTGGCCACGGTGGCCGCGGGTCTCGATATCGGCTTCACCAAGCTCAATCCCGACGCCCGCTACAAGCCGAAGCCGGGCGACAACCTGGTGCTGAGCGAGGACGTGCTGTTCAAGCCGCCCGACCATCTGCGCGAGTTCGGCAGCACGCCACGCGAAGCGCTCGGCAACCTGCGCGAGTGGGTCGGCATCCTGCTCACGCGCTGCGAAAACGCGCTCGATGCTTACCTCATCCGGCAAGTCCACGAGTGGCAGCTGCTGCCGGAAGACGAGCGCCCGCCGCTGAAGGCGGCCGTGACGGGGCCGGTCATGGCCAAGCTGGAGGAATATCGCGCCCGGATCAAGGACGAAATCGAACGCCGGCGCGACGCCATCCAGAAGCGCTTCTTCACGGTCAAGGTGAAGAAGCCGGCGGCCAAGCCGAGCGGCGGCGAAGACGGTACGGTCTAGGCAGGACAGCGTCGTCGAGCGCGCGCGCGGCAGGCCGGGAAGCGTTTTCGCGCGCCGGTCAGCTTCACTGCTGGCTCAGCCACTCCTTGACGCCCAGGCCCGCCTGCAGGCCGGTGGCAAAACAGGCGTTGAGCAGGTAGCCGCCCGTGGGCGCTTCCCAATCGAGCATTTCGCCGGCGACGAACACGCCCGGCAGCGCCTTCAGCATGAGCTTGTGGTCGACGCTGGCGAAGCTGACGCCGCCGGCCGTGCTGATCGACTCCGCCACGGGGCGCGTCGCCGTCACCGTGATGGGCACGGCCTTGATCGTGGCCGCCAACGTGGCCGCATCGGCCAGCTGCGCCTTGTCCAGCGTTTCGTACAGCAGTGCGGTCTTGACGCCGGACAGGCCGAGGCGGCTCTGCAGATGGCTCGACAGCGAACGCGAGCCGCGGGGATGGCTGATCTCGGCCAGCACCTGCTCCGCGCCGCGCCCGGGTACGAGGTCCAGCGTGAAGGTCGCGCTGCCTTGGGCGTTCAGGGCGTCGCGCAGCTGCCGGGAGAATGCATAGATCAAGCTGCCTTCGACACCGTAGGCGCTGACCACCATCTCGCCCGGGCGTCGTTCGACGCTGCCGTCCGGATGCGTGAACGACAGGGCCACCGACTTGAGTTGGGATCCGGCGAACTTGTCGCGGATGTGCGCGCTCCACGCCACGGCGAAGCCGCAGTTGGCGCTTTGCAGAGGCGCGATCTCGACGCCGCGCTCGCGCAGCAAGGGCACCCAGGAGCCATCCGATCCCAGCTGCGGCCAGCTTGCTCCGCCAAGCGCCAGCACTGCCGCTTGAGGCCGCGCCGTGAATTCGCCATCCGGCCCGGCCAGCCGGAGCGCACCGTCGGCAGTCCAACCCAGCCAGCGATGGCGCGCATGCAGGCGCACGCCGGCGCCGCGCAGGCGGTGCAGCCAGGCGCGCAACAAGGGCGCCGCCTTCATCTCCGCCGGGAACACGCGGCCCGAGGTGCCGACAAAGGTAGCGACACCCAGGCCATGCACCCACTCGCGCAAGGCCGCGGGCGGCATGCGGTCGAGCATCCCCTGCAACTGCGGCTGGCGTTCGCCATAGCGGCTGCAAAAGAGCGCGTAATCCTCGCTGTGGGTGATGTTCAAGCCGCCGATGCCGGCCCGCAGGAGCTTGCGGCCGAGCGAAGGCATGGCGTCGTACAGATCGACCGTCGCTCCTTCCAGGCTCAGTGCCTCGGCCGCCATCAGGCCGGCTGGCCCCCCGCCGATGACGACAACTTGCGCGGGAGTGGAATCAGGCATGGATGCGGGGGAAGTATTTGGTCAGCGCGTATTGTAAGCGCTGCCGGTGCGAGCGCGGCGCTGGCGGCCAGCTCAGAGATAGGTCGCCGGCAGTTTCGCCGCTTCGATCGCAAAGCCGAGCAAGCGTGCCGCCTGCTCTTGCGCGAAGCGGGCAATTTCTCTTGCGAAGACGCGTTCCTCGGCCTCGTACGGCCCTTCCTCGGCCAGAGCGCCAGCGCGCCGCTGGACGCCATCATTGAGCCGCCGGCATTCGCGAATTAAGAGTTGCCGATCGATGGCGCAGCGTTGCGCGAAGTCGGCCAGAGCGTAGCCCTTGATGTGGTCTAGCCTGAACTCGTCGCCGAAGGCCATCGCCATCTCGCGTGCGAATTGGGGGTACTGCACGACGCTCACGAGGTCGTACCACGGCGTCGCGGCCAGTCCCGACGGCTGCACGAAGAACGAGAAATTCTTACCGTGCGCATCGCAGTTGCCGATGACGAATTGGAATAGCGCCCAGCGCAACATGGCCAACTTGTCCACCGCCTTGCGATTGACATGCTTGAGCTGTTCGAACAGTAGCGGCAGACTGACACCATCGCGGTACTGGGCTGCCACGCCGGTGCTGCCGATGTGACGCTCGTACTTGTAGCTCACCGGCAGATCCGCGGCCTGGCACACGTCGATAATGTGTTTGCGTTCGACGAATACGCCAGCCGCGCCGGGATGGACGGCACGGTCGAAGCGCGTGATCGCCAGGACTGGGCGCGGCGTGCGCATAATCGCCACTTCGGCGGCCGGAAAACCGAGCGCGCGCGCCAGCGTCATGCAGTAGTGCTCGTTGACGACCATGTGCGGCACCTGCGGCTGCAAGGGCTGCGGCTTCAGGATGTGGGTGGAGGCGAGCGGATAGTCCGGCAGCACCATTCGGGCGCCTTGTTCCGGCCGGCCGTCGGCATAGATCAGCAGCTTGTCCTGATAGCCCGCGACCGACATGCGGATTTGGCCGTCCCATTCGACGAAAGGGCGCTGGTCGCGTTCTGCGATCCGCTGGTCGAGTTCATCCAGGCTGATCTCGCGCCAAGCATTTGCAGGCTGTTGGCGCGTGCCATCCTGTTCCGGCGCGAGGAAGCGGAATGCCCCAGTGGTCTCGCTGCCCAGCGCCTGGATCAACCCGTAGACGTTGGTCTTGGCGACGCCGCGGCTGGCCGCCACGATATCCAAGGCGCGCCCTTCGGGCAGCAAGTTTTCGAGAAAGCGCCGCACGCTGGCCGACCGTTGGCCGTCAGCTGGCGGATGCAGGGGCAGTGCGGGCGACAGCGGAAAGGCGGCCGGATTGTCCCGCCACCCTGGCGCGTATTGCAGAGACCACGCATCATCGAGCGGGGCGTAGCCGATGTCGGCCACATGGCGGTCGTGCACCCAAAGCGCGAGCTGATGGGGAGCGTTCATTCGCGCGGCAGATGCTTGAGCAGTTCGTCGTCCTTGGGCGCGATGATCATGGCCAGCCCAAGGCCGTCCAGCACGGCCAGCAGCTTGTCTGTGCGTACGCTGCCCGAGCCGTTCTCCAGGCGCGACATCAGGTCGACGGAGACGCCGTTGAGTGCGGCCGCATCGTCGATGCGCAGCGCTTGCTTCTTCCGGTGTGCCCGCACCTGCGCGCCGATGTCAGCCGGGGTCGTGACGAGCCGCGCCAATTGTAGGGACAGATCCTCATTTCTGTTCATATTTCGGACTTTCAGAAATTCCTGGTGAGCAGAAGTCGATTGCTGAAAAATTTCTGGTATTCCGAAATCTATCTCAGTTCAGCAAAGAATTCAACGGAATTTCTGAAGTTCCGAAACGTTCTAGGCTTGAGGTATCAGCAAGTAGAACCACCGATACTTTTGCCGGTTCTCATGTCCAACCCGAAGTGGCAAGTATAGGGATTCGCCTTGTCCAACTTGTCGAAAGTGCAGTCCAGGTCACCGCGCTGGCGAATGCGCAAGTCTGGAGAGGCGCCGCAGGTGTCTTTTTGATCCGGTCCAATCGAGTCGAACAGACTCTTCGCGAGTGTCCCCTCGACTTCGAAGGACGCACGACGATCCGTGGCCGTCGGCGGTGACTTCTCGTCCAAGTCGTTCGAGTAGATGAGATAGTGACACACGAATCTGGTGTAGGTGCCGTCCCAGGCCTTAGGAGCGGCAAGCGCGCTGCCAATGACACATGCGCCCGCCAAGAGCGTGTTCCTGAAATGCGTCTTCATGATCAAAACTGAACGTGAAAGTGGTGGTCGTGCTTTGCCAACGGCCTAACCCCAGGGATCTTCATGTCATTGAAGAAGATGAGAATCGGGTTGGGTGCGCAGGCGCGGAATAGATTGATGAGCTTCTCCGTGGCATTCCGGTCGTACGCGCTGTCTTGATAGGTGCAGGCGATGTGTAATCCATCCTTTCGAACTGGACGGATATCGACCTCAAGTCCGCGCCGGTGCGAGTTGTGGTCACGTACTTTGGGACCATCGGCCGCGCTGATGTCGCCCACGCCGAATTGTCGCGTTTCCGACCCCTGCCATTCGCGTTCGACAGCGAGGATCAAGGACATCATTCTTGGATGGGCATATTGGTTGATGCCGCCGCCCGGGTTCCCGTAGACGTAGTAGCCAGCATCGGCGGGAGCTTGGGGAAGCATGAAGAAGCCGCGCTGATCGTGAGGCTGAATGATCGCCGTCATGGCAGGCCTCAGACGATGCGGTTGGTCGACAAGTCCCAGCCACCGGTCGTGTTGCCGCCCGCGCCGCCTCCGATCTTTTGCTGCGTGTATTTCCAACGGACTTTTGAGAATTTGAGGCTGATGGAATCCTGAAGGACATCGCCTTCGTGCACCGACTGATTGATCGCGCCAATCAGGACGTTTTCCAGTTCGATCTCGTAGTACTTCACGCGCGTGCCTTCTCCATCGGCGCGGAGAAATTCGAGGCGCGCCTTGGGGATGGTCCGGCCGGCGGCGCAGTTCTGCATCAGGATAGGTGAAGCGAGATCGGCATGCTTCGTGATCGAAATGCTGCGTAGGT
>DASRUW010000030.1:0-2766 GCA_035655255.1 Telluria sp.
ACCGCCTCGTTCACGGACGTCTGACGGATCATGTTCATCGGGTACTCGACCGGGTCCTCGAGCGTCATGATGTTGATGCTCTCGGTGTTGATGTGGTTGAGGACCGAGTACAGGGTCGTCGTCTTGCCGCTGCCGGTGGGGCCGGTGACGAGGATCACTCCGTCCGGACGCGCGATGATCAGGCGCAGCAGATGCAGTTCGTCCTCGTTCAGGCCCAGGCCTTCGAGCGGCACGATACCCTTCTGGCGGTCCAGGATGCGCAGCACGAGGTTCTCGCCGTGCGTGGTGGGTTGGGCCGAGGTACGAAAGTCGATGCTGCGGCCGGAGAACTTGATCGAGATGCGCCCGTCCTGCGGCGCGCGCGACTCCGCAATGTTCATGCCGCTCATGACCTTCAGCCGCACCACCATCGCCGGCCAGTAGGATTTGTGCAGGCTGCGGATCTGGCGCAGGATGCCGTCGATGCGGTAGCGGATGCGCAGGAAACTCTGCTCCGGCTCGAAGTGGATGTCGGACGCGCCGTTCTGCACCGCGTCCGCCAGCAGGGCGTCGATCAGGCGCACCATCGGCTGGCTGTATTCGTCGCTGGTCGCCGACAGGCTCGAATAATTGATCTCGCCCGTTTCGATCTCGTGCAGGATGCCGTCGATGGACAGCTCGAAGCCGTAGTACTGGTCGATGGCGCGCGCGATGTCGGATTCGCCCACCAGGATCGGCGTGATCTGGATGCCCTTGACCAGCATGGCGCTGATCTGGTCCAGCGCGACGATGTTGCTGGTGTCGGCCATGGCCAGGATCAGGCTGTCCGTGTCGCGCTCGTAGACGATCGGGAAGACGCGGTAGCGCTTGGCCACCTCCTTCGGGATCAGCTTGAGGGCGACGGCGTCGACCACGAGATTGGTCAGGTCGGCGCTGGCCTGGTTCAGGTTCTCCGACAGCGCCTCGCGCACCGTCGCCTCGGTCACGAAGCCGAGGGTGATCAGCAGCTTGCCGAGCGGCTCGGCGGTGCGGCGCTGCTCGATGAGGGCGATGCGCAGCTGGTCCTCGCTGATGACGCCTTTCTGGATCAGCAGTTTGCCGAGCGGGATCTTCGGATGGTGATGGTGTTCCGCCATGGCGTCGTCAAGGCCCGCCCAGTTCGCGGATGCGGTTGGCGCAGGCGTTCGTGTCGAAGCTCGCTGCGTGCGCGCCGGCCAGGTCCAGCGCACGCTGATAGTAGCCGCGGGCCAGGCGCGGCTGGCCGACCCGGTCCAGGCCCACGGCGAGGTTGAAGGCGTAGTCCGGAATGTCCGGTGCGGCCGTGAAGGCGCGGAAGTAGGCGTCCTGCGCTTCGCGCCAGCGGCCTTCCCGCGCATACAGGTTCCCGAGGGAGAAGAGAGCGCTGGCGCCTTCCGGATGACGGGCGACGCTGCGGCGCAGGCGCTGTTCGGCGACGCCGGGGTCGTTCAGGCGCAGGGCCGCGAGGCCGGCCAGGGCGTCGGGATCATCGGGGTTCTGTTCCAGCAGGCGCCCGTACAGCTCGGCGGCGCGGCCGGGCTGCTGTTCGCGCGCGGCGAGGGCGGCCATGCCCAGCTGGGCGTCGCGGTTGGCCGGTTCCGCGGCGAGGACGGATTGGTACTGCTGGCGGGCGGTGGCGAAGTCGCCCTGCTTGAGCGCGGTGTAGCCGGCCAGGACCGCCGGATTGACCTGCGCCGGCCTGACCGCGTGCGTGACCTGCACGTCCGCGCCCGCGCCAACAGCGGTCGGCGGCGGCGCGGCGACCGGCAGCGCCACCGTGCCCGCAGCCGGGGCCACGGCGGCGGAAGGTAGGTTCTGCTGCAGGGCGAGCTGCTGTGCCGCCTTGGCCGCCTCGTCTTCCGCCACCGCCTGGCGGTCGATGCGCGAGTAGTCTTCCGGCGACAGGTTCTTCATCTGCTCCGGCGTCGGACGCGGCACGTTGGTGACGATCGCGGAAGCCGGCGAAGGCGCTGGCGCGGCCAGCACCGGGCGGGCGGCTGGCCGCACCGGAGCGGCCGCCACCGGCGCGGCTGGCGGCGGACTGGCGGTCGCGACGGGCGGCGTCGGGCTGCCAAGCGCGCTCGGAAGCGGCGCCGTGATGGGAGGCGCGGGCTCCGGCGCGGCGTGACGCGGCGCGGCGGCTACGGGCGCGGGCTGGATGCCCGTGACCGGGGCCATCTCGTTGCCTGGTACGCTCAAGCCGGTCACGCTGCCGCCGCCCGGAACGACCGTGCCGGTGACGGCGCCGTCGGCGGGCTGGGTGCTCGCCGCCAGGCCCGGCATGGGCACGGCGGGCAGGCTGCGGCTCGATCCCGGCCCGTACACGGCGCGCCAATACAGATAGCCGAACAGGGCGACGATGGTGAGCAGGATCCCGAACAGGACCACCAGCCGGATCGTGCGCGCATCCGGTACGCGGGCGGCGGCGGGCGCCGGCTCGGATGCGGGGCGATGCGGCGGGGGCGGCGCGTGGCGGGTGCGCTGGGTCAGCGCCGGCTCGGAGGGCGGCGTCTCCGGTTCCCAGGTGTTGGGGTGCGCGCGTTGGGCGCGCGCGGCGGCGCGCTGCACGTCTTCGGCGCTATCCGGTGCGGGCGGCGGCGGCACGGCGGCGCCCGGCAAGGGCGTGGG
This sequence comes from Telluria sp., assembly GCA_035655255.1. GTDB lineage: Bacteria > Pseudomonadota > Gammaproteobacteria > Burkholderiales > Burkholderiaceae_D > Telluria. The sequence goes on from DASRUW010000030.1 coordinate 2,626, forward strand.
ATGCGCAGCCGCTTCCACTTGCGGCAGCTCGGTCAGGCTCCAGGCGGGAACAGGCGCCTCCGCCGATGGCGTCACTTCCGGCGGCACCGGCGCGAAGTCCTCCGGCTTGGCCAGGTCTTCCGGACCGTCCAGCGGCGCCAG
>DASRUW010000031.1:0-12763 GCA_035655255.1 Telluria sp.
GGGCACGCTGCGCCGGTAAGCCGGCACGGCGACCACCTCGGCCCCGGCCGCACGCAAGACGTCGGCCAGCAGCTCGCGGCCGGATTCGCCGCGCACCAGCAGTACGCGCTTGCCCCGCAGGGAGGCCAGGTCGAGCACGGAAAGCAGGCCTTCCGAGTCGCTGTGCTCCGGGTCGGGCGGGCTATAGACGGTGCAGGCCACGCCGTGGCGCGCGAGCGCCGCGCGGCTGCCCTCCCCCAGCACCGCGATCGGCAGCCGCGCCGGCCACGACTTGACGTGGGCGAAGGCGGCGTCGATGGCGTTGGGCGAAACGAAGGCGGCCAGCGCAAAGCTGTCCAGCTGCGCGAGCGCCGCGCGCAAGGCCGCGTCGTCGGCCAGCGGCGCGATCTCCAGCAGCGGAAAGACGACGGCCGCGCGCCCGCTGGCTGCCAGCCGGGCCGCCAGCGGCTCGGCCTGGACGCGCGGGCGCGTGATGACGATTGTCTCAGGCATCCGGCGCGGCCTGGGCGCGGCAGGCGTCCAGGATCGCTTCCGCGTCCTGCTGGCGCAGCAGGTCGGCCACGCGCTCGCCCAGGGCATCGGGTGCGTCGGCCGGGCCGGACAGCTCGGCGTGGGCGCTGCGCAGGCCGTCCGGGGTGGCGACCATGGCGCGCAGGCGCATGCTGTCGCCGTCCACCGTGGCGTGGGCCGCGAGCGGGATCTGGCAGCTGCCGCCGAACACCTTGGACACCTTGCGCTCGGCCGCCACGGCCAAAGCGGTCGCGCGGTGGTTCAGGGGCGCCAGCAGTTGCAGCAGGTCCGGGCGGCCGAGCGGGATCTCGATCGCCATCGCGCCCTGGCCGGCGGCCGGCAGGCTCGTTTCCGGCTCCAGCAGCGCGCGGATGCGCTGCGGCAGGCCGAGGCGCTTGAGGCCCGCGGCGGCCAGGATGATGGCGGCGTAGTCGCCCCGGTCCAGCTTGCCCAGACGGGTGTCGAGGTTGCCGCGCAGCGGCTTGATCACCAGGTGCGGATAGCGCGCGGCGATCAGGGCCTGGCGGCGCAGGCTGCTGGTGCCGACCACGGCGCCGGCCGGCAGCGCGTCCAGGCCGGCGTAGTCGTTGGAAACGAAGGCGTCGCGCGGGTCTTCCCGCTCCAGCACGGCGGCCAGGGTAAAGCCCTCCGGCAACTCCATCGGCACGTCCTTGAGGGAATGCACCGCCAGATCGGCCCGTCCCTCGGCCATGGCGACCTCCAATTCCTTCACGAACAGGCCCTTGCCGCCCACCTTGGACAGGGCGCGGTCGAGGATCTGGTCGCCCCGCGTCGTCATTCCGAGGATATCAATGCTGCACTGCGGATATAATGCTGCTAAACGCGCGCGCACGTGCTCGGCCTGCCACATGGCCAGGCGGCTCTCCCGCGACGCAATAATCAGACGGTTAGTCACTCGAAGATTCTTTCACTGTCGTTGGCCTGAACGGGCGAATGCCGGTAACCGGGCCGCATGGATAGAACCACAAATTTTATCATGCAGCCTCTTTGCAGACTGTGGCCACAAGCCTTTGCACCAACCACTTTCATACTTGGTACAACATGGTAAACCTAGCTGCTGCGACAAACGACAATCCCGCCCGGGCCGCCGATAAGGACGCCCCGCTGAAAGAAGACATCCGCCTGCTCGGCCGCCTGCTCGGCGACGTGATTCGCGACCAGGAAGGCCAGGAGATGTTCGACCTGGTCGAGACCATTCGCCAGACCGCCGTGCGCTTCCGCCGCGAAGCCGATCCCAAGGCGGGGGCCGAATTGAACGACATGCTGTCGAAGCTCACACGCAGCCAGACCAATACCGTGGTGCGGGCCTTTTCCTACTTCTCCCACCTGGCCAACATCGCCGAGGACCAGCACCACGTGCGCCGCCGCCGCGCCCACCTGCTGGCCGGCTCGGACGCGCAGCGCGGCAGCGTGGCCTACGCCCTGGACAAGCTGCAGCAGGCGGGCGTTGCCAGCGACACCGTGCAGCGCTTTTTCGACGACGCGCTCATCTCGCCGGTGCTGACCGCCCACCCGACCGAGGTGCAGCGCAAGTCCATCCTCGACGCGGAGCACGACATCGCGCGCCTGCTGGCCGAACGCGACCTGCCGCTCACTCCGCGCGAGCGCAGCGCGACCATGAACCTGCTCAAGGCCCGCATCGGCGCCCTGTGGCAGACCCGCATGCTGCGCTACTCCAAGCTGACGGTGGCCGACGAGATCGAAAACGCCCTGTCCTACTACCGCATCACCTTCCTGTCCGAGATCCCGGCCCTGTACGACGACATCGACGAGGAGATCGCCTCCGTCTACGGCACCGAGGTGAACGCGACCGAGGCGGCCTACCTGCAGATGGGCAGCTGGATCGGTGGCGACCGCGACGGCAACCCGAACGTCAACGCGCACACCATGCAGCACGCGCTGATGCGCCAGTCGACCACCATCTTCGACCACTACCTGGATGAAGTGCACGCGCTGGGCGCGGAGCTGTCGATCTCCACCCTGATGGTCTCCGCGTCAGCGTCGATCCTGGCCCTGGCCGACGCCTCGCCCGACAACTCGCCGCACCGCGTGGACGAGCCCTATCGCCGCGCCCTGATCGGCATCTACGCGCGCCTGGCCTCCACCGCCCGCGAACTGGGCGCCATGAACATCCTGCGCAAGGAAGTCGGCCACGCCGAGCCGTACCGCCATCCGTTCGAATTCGAGGCGGACCTGCGCACCATCGCCGATTCGCTCGCCGCCAACCACGGCGCGCAGCTGGTCAGGCCGCGCCTGGGCGGGCTGATTCGCGCGGCGCGCATCTTCGGCTTCCACCTCGCTTCGCTGGACATGCGCCAGACCTCGGACGTGCACTCGCGCGTGCTGGGCGAGCTGTTCGCAGCCGGCGGCGTGCATCCGAACTACGAGGAGCTGGACGAAGCGGCCAAGGTCAAGGTCCTGCTGGCGGAGCTGTCGCAGCCGCGTCTCCTGTATTCGCCCTATGTGAACTACAGCGAAGAGACCAAGTCCGAGCTGCAGATCCTGCGCACGGCGCGCGAGATCCGCCAGCGCTACGGCAAGCGTGCGATCCGCAACTACATCATCTCGCACACCGAGGAAGTGTCGGACCTGCTGGAAGTGCTGCTCCTGCAGAAGGAAACGGGCCTCTTGCGCCCGTCCGCCAACGAGCTCGATGTGATGGTCATCCCGCTGTTCGAGACCATCCCCGACCTGCGCCGCGCCGCCGAAATCATGGACGCCTGGATGGCGATCCCGCTGGTGCGCAAGCTGATCGAAGGCCAGGGCCAGCTCCAGGAAGTCATGCTCGGCTACTCGGACTCGAACAAGGACGGCGGCTTCCTCACCTCCAACTGGGAGCTGTACAAGGCCGAGATCAACCTGGTGAAGGTGTTCGCCGACGCCGGCGTCAAGCTGCGCCTGTTCCACGGCCGCGGCGGCACCGTCGGCCGCGGCGGCGGCCCGTCCTACGACGCGATCCTGGCGCAGCCGCCGGGCACCGTGAACGGCCAGCTGCGCCTGACGGAACAGGGCGAGATCATCGCCTCCAAGTTCTCGAACGCCGAGATCGGCCGCCGCAACCTGGAACTGCTGGTGGCGGCCACGCTGGAAGCTTCGCTCACCCCGCACGGCGAAGACGGCGCGCGCAACAAGCAGCTGGCCGGCTTCGAAGCCGTGATGGCGGAACTGTCCGAGCGCGCCTACCGCGCCTACCGCGACCTCGTGTACGAGACCCCGGGCTTCACCGACTACTTCTTCGCCGCCACGCCGATCGCCGAGATCGCGGAGCTGAATCTCGGTTCGCGCCCGGCCTCGCGCAAGTCGACGCGCCGCATCGAAGACCTGCGCGCCATTCCCTGGGGCTTCTCCTGGGGCCAGTGCCGCCTGCTGCTGCCGGGCTGGTACGGCTTCGGTTCGGCCATCACCTCGTGGCTGGCGGACGGCGGGCCGGAACGCATGGACACGCTGCGCGCCATGTACGCCGGGTGGCCCTTCTTCGCCACCCTGCTGTCGAACATGGACATGGTGCTGGCCAAGACCGACCTGCCGATCGCCTCGCGCTACGCGGAGCTGGTGGCGGACGCCGAACTGCGCGAACGCATCTTCAAGCGCATCGCGGCCGAACACGGCACCACGCTGCGCTGCCTGGAGGAGATCACCGGTCAGTCCCAGCGCCTGGCCGGCAACCCGCTGCTGGCGCGTTCGATCCAGAACCGCTTCGCCTACCTCGACCCGCTGAACCACCTGCAGGTCGAGCTGATCCACCGGCACCGCTCGGTGGCGGGCGATCCGGAGCAGATCGACGAGCGGGTCCACCGCGGCATCCACCTGTCGATCAACGGCGTGGCCGCCGGCCTGCGCAACACCGGCTGACACCTCTCAGGAGACCCATGGACTACCTCACCCTCAAACACTTCCACATGACCTGCGCGGCCGCTTCCGGCAGCTTCTTCTTCGTGCGGGGATTGTGGATGCTGGCCGGCTCGGACATGCTGGGGCGGCGCTGGGTGAAGGTGGTCCCGCACGTGGTCGACTCGCTGCTGCTGGCCAGTGCGATCTGGCTGGCCGTGTGGGCGCACTGGCTGCCCACCGAGCAGCCCTGGCTGCTGGCCAAGATCATCGGCCTCTTGGTGTACATCGGGCTCGGTACGGTGGCGCTCAAGCGCGGCAAGACGCTCGCCGTGCGCGCCAGCGCCTTCGTGCTGGCGCTCCTGACCTTCGCCTACATCGCCAGCGCCGCCATCACCAAGTCCGCCCTGCCCTTCGTCTAACGCGGCTTGGCCGGCGCGGGCGCCGATGCCGTGTGATTCGGCGCGACGTTCATGCCTTGGCTCCTCATCCAAGATCATTCTACGCCGCCTGGAAAAGACAAAGGGCCAACACGGTTGGCCCTTTGTCGCTTGCTGCTACGTCCTGAACTGGATCAGGAGTTCTGCAGGAAGGTCTTCAGCTTGTCGGCGCGCGAGGGCTGGCGCAGCTTGCTCATCGCCTTCGCCTCGATCTGGCGGATGCGCTCGCGCGTCACGTCGAACTGCTTGCCCACCTCTTCCAGCGTGTGGTCGTTCGACATCTCCACGCCGTAGCGCATGCGCAGGACCTTCGCTTCGCGCGGGGTCAGCGAATCGAGCACTTCCTTGATCACGTTGCGCATCGAGGCGTGCAGCGCGGCGTCCAGCGGCGCCAGGGTCGCGTTGTCCTCGATGAAGTCGCCCAGCTGCGAATCGCCGTCCTCGCCCATCGGCGTCTCCATGGAGATCGGCTCCTTGGCGATCTTCATGATCTCGCGCACCTTCTGCTCCGGCATCTCCATCTTCTCGGCCAGCGTCGCCATGTCCGGCTCGGCGCCGGTTTCCTGCATGATCTGGCGCGAGATGCGGTTCATCTTGTTGATCGTCTCGATCATGTGCACCGGCACGCGGATGGTGCGCGCCATGTCGGCGATCGAACGCGTGATCGCCTGGCGGATCCACCAGGTCGCGTAGGTCGAGAACTTGTAGCCGCGGCGGTACTCGAACTTGTCCACGGCCTTGAGCAGGCCGATGTTCCCTTCCTGGATCAGGTCCAGGAACTGCAGGCCGCGGTTGATGTACTTCTTGGCGATCGAAATCACCAGGCGCAGGTTGGCGACCGTCATTTCGCGCTTGGCGGTACGGGCGCGCAGCTCGCCGGCGGCCATCTGCTTGTTAATCTTGCGCAGGTCGGCCAGGGGCAGCGCCACGCGCGCCTGCAGGTCGATCATGCGCTGCTGGAGTTCCTTGATGGCCGGGACGTTGCGGCCCAGGACCGCGCTGTACGGGAAGCCTGCGGCCACTTCGTCGTCCACCCACAGCAGGTTGGTCTCGTTGCCCGGGAAGACCTTGATGAAGTGCGCGCGCGGCATGCCGCAGCGGTTCACGCAGATTTCCAGCACGGCGCGCTCGATCGAACGCACTTCGTCCATCTGGCCGCGCAAGGTGTCGCACAGCTTCTCGACCACCTTGGCCGTGAAGCGCATGCCGAGCAGCTCGTTGGAGATGACTTCCTGCGCCTTGTTGTACTTGGCCGAACCGTAGCCGTCCTTGGTGAAGGCGACGGCCATCTTGTCGAATTCCTTCTCGATCAGCTTGAACTTCTCGAGCGCGGACACGCGCAGCTGCGCCAGCTGTTCGGCCGTGTAGCCGGCCGCGCCGCCGGCGGCGTGGTCGTCCTCGTCGTCTTCCTCGTCCAGCTCATCGTCCTCGTCGTCGGAGGCCACGGCCACCGGGACGGCGTCGTGCGGATCGACCATGCCGTCCACCACTTCGTCCACGCGCATCTCTTCCTTCTCGATCTTGTGGGCGAGCTGGATGATCTCGGAAATCGTGGTCGGACAGGCGGAGATGGCCTGCACCATCTCTTTCAGGCCGTCCTCGATGCGCTTGGCGATCTCGATCTCGCCTTCGCGCGTCAGCAGCGCCACGGCGCCCATCTCGCGCATGTACATGCGGACCGGGTCGGTGGTGCGGCCGAAGTCGGAATCGACCGTCGACAGCGCGGTCGCGGCGGCCGCTTCCACCTCGTCGTCGGAGGCGGCGGTCGGCACGCTGTCGGACAGCAGCAGGATCTCGGCGTCCGGGGCGCGCTCGTACACGGCGATGCCCATGTCGTTGAAGGTCGCGATCACGCCTTCGATCGCTTCCGGATCGATGATGTTCTCGGGCAGCGCGTCGTTGATCTCGGCATAGGTCAGGAAGCCGCGCTCCTTGCCCATGTTGATCAGGCCCTTGAGCTGCTGGCGGCGCTTTTCCATTTCCGCTTCGCTGACCGAATCGTCGGCCAGGATGCCGTTCAGGCCGGTCTTGCCCTTGCGCTCGCGCGCCTTCGAAGCGGCCTTCAGCTCGGCGCGCTCGACGGCGTTCAGCTGCGCCACCTCGTCGTTCTCGGGCACGAACTCGCTCGGCTTGCGGCCGCGGCGGCCCGGCACCTTCACGCCCGGCAACTGATAGCCGGAGGTGTCGATCGAGGCCAGCACGGCGGCGTCGGTGGTGGTGCTGACGGCGGACGGGGCGGACGGCGCGGCCGGTTCCGGCGCGGCCTTCCTGGCGCGGCCGCGGGTGGCCTTGGGCGCCGCCGCCAGCTCGGGCGTGTCGGCCTCGGCCTTCTTGGCGCGGCGCACCGGCTTCGCTTCGACGGCGTCCACGGCCGGTTCGGTCTTCACGGCCGCCAGGCGCGAGCCCTTCTTCACCACCGTGACCTTGGCCTCGGACTCGGTGTCCAGCAGGTAGGACGTGGCGGTCTTGGGCACGGCCAGCGCGGAATCCTTGCGCGTGGCTTTCTTGGCGGTCAGAGTAAGAGTCTTGGCGGTGGTCTTCATGAATTGCTCGGTCAATGCGCCGCCCGGTCCGCATGCGGACCCGATGGCATAGTCTCGGAATCGCCCCTACCTCGGGGCAGTCGGCCGGAAATCAAGCACCGGCGAGAACGAAAAAAGCCCGGCAGTAAAGGGTCGGGCTTTGGACAATCCATTATTATGCCAGATTGCAACCGGCTAGGACAATCACCAGATCGTATATCTCTCATCACCCGCCCTGATCGGCAATCGAACCGATTGCTGAGTTTCCGCAAGGGGATTGTGCGCAAACCGGGGGCGCGGCGTGCTATCCTTGCCGCTTCTGTTATTACCTTGAAGTCAATGAACACCACTAGTTCCGCCGCCGTGGCCACCGAAGCACCGGCGCCGGCCGCACCGTCGGCCCGCAGTCTGCTCAAGCAATTCCAGCAACAATTCCCGGCGTTCAAGCAATGGCTGCCGCTCGCGATCGGCATCGACAAGCAGATCCTGGCCCGCATGCCGGACATTAACCGCAAGACCATGCGCGCCGCGCTCGGCATCCACACCGGCTCGCTGCGCTACCTGCGGGTGATGGAAAAAGCCAAGGTCCGCTACGACCTGGACGGCAATCCGGGCGAGGAAGTGACGGAAACCCACCGCGCCCACGCCAAGGAAACCCTGCAGCAGCGTTTCAAGAAAGAGGCGGAACGCAAGCGCGCCGAGCACGAGGCCGCCAAGGCCGAGGAAGCGGCCCGCCAGCGCCAGGAAAAACTGGAAGCCCTCGCCAACAAATTCAGCTCCCGCCATTGATTCCCGCGGACCAAGACGACCTCGGCCCGGACGCCTTGCCCTTGTACCAGGGCATCGCCCGGGCCGACGTGCATCTGGTGCACACGCCAGCCGAGGCCGAGCGCGCGCTCGCGGCCCTGCTGGCGGCCGACGCCGTCGGCTTCGACACGGAATCCAAGCCAACGTTCACCAAGGGCGAGCAATCGACCGGACCGCACCTGGTGCAGCTGGCCACGGACGAGCATGTCTACCTGTTCCAGGTCGATTCGACCAGCGCCAACGGGGTCATCAAGACTGTGCTGGAATCGGCACGCATCGTGAAGGCCGGCTTCGGCCTCGGGGACGACATCAAGCGCCTGCGCGCCAAGCTGGGCATCGAGACGGTCAACGTGGTCGACCTGGCCAACGTGCTGCGCAACGGCCAGCGCAACCCGGTCGGCGCCAAGACGGCCGTCGCCCGCTTCTACGGCCAGACCTTGCGTAAATCCAAGCGCATCACCACCACCAACTGGGCTACGCCCCGGCTGTCCGAACAGCAGATCCTGTACGCGGCCGACGACGCCCACGTCGCCCTGCGCATCTACCGCCTCTGGCGCGCCGCGCGTCCCGCCTGAAACGGCCCGGCTTGCGCTAGCCCAGCATGGCGCTTGAGCCGCGCCCTAATCTGGAGCCATTGCGATCTGGATCAGGGGAGGACTGCCATGAGTGCCATTCTTCAACCATTGCTTGAGCGCAGTTGGCAACGCCTCAAGGTCTTGCGCCGCCTCCGGGTCGGGCCGCTCGCCCTGACGTACCGCTTCGAGCGGCCCGCGCGCGTGACGGCCAACTCGCGTTCGCGCCTGCGCAGGCAGTGCGGGCCGGCGCCGGACGAAGGCGGGCTGGCCCTGCTGGTCGGTGTCGGCCCGGGATTTGGCGACTCGCTGGCCCGCCAGCTGGCCGAGCAAGGCTTCACCCTCGCCCTGGCGGCGCGCAACGCGGAGCGCCTGGACCAACTAGCCGCGTCGGTTCCGGGCGCGGCCTTTGCCTACGGCTGCGACGCCACGCTGGAGACGTCGGTCGATTCCCTGTTCGAACTGGTGACGCAACGCCATGGCGTGCCGGATCTGGTGGTGTACGCCGTGCAGCGCTTCTGTCCCGGCGACACGCTGGAGGTGGAAGGCGCGGCCTTCGAAGACTGCTGGAGGCATAACTGCCTCGGCTCCTTCCTGGTCGCGCGGGCGTCGGCGCGGGCGATGCTGGCGCGCGGCAGCGGGACGATCCTGCTGATCGGCTCCACCTCCTCGCTGACCGGGCGCGCCGGCCATCTGAATCTCGCCGTGGGCCGCTTCGGCCAGCGCGCGCTGGCGCAGGTGATGGCGCGCGAATTGTGGCCGCACGGCCTGCACGTGGCGCACCTGGTGATCGACGCCGACATCGCGGAGGATGGCAACGAGTCCGGCGGCGACCCGCAAGCCGATCCCGCCCACATCGCGCGCATCATCCTGGACCTGCACCGCCAGCCCCCCACCGCCTGGTCCAGCGAAGTGGACGTGCGCCCGTTTAACGAACGGTTCTGGGAGCACTGCTAAAGGGCGGATGCGCTAAGATCAGGGGATGCACAAAGTACAACGCGTCCTGTTCGCTCTCCTGGCGTCGCTGTTGCCCGGCCTGATCCATGGCGCCGAGCGGCCCGCCGTCCTGCCCGACACGATGGCGCAGCGCCTGGCGCCCTGCCTGTCCTGCCACGCGCGGACCGACCGCGACGACGCCTTCTTTCCGCGCATCGCCGGCAAGCCGGCCGGCTACCTGTACAACCAGCTCGCCAATTTCCGCGCCGGGCGCCGCCAGTATCCGCTCATGACCTACATGGTCGCGCCGCTGTCCGACGCCTACCTGAAGGAGATCGCCGCCTGGTTCGAAGGCGCCCAGCTGCCGCATCCCGCGCCCGCGCCGCCGGAACGGGGCTCGATTCCGCTGGAACGCGGACGCGAGCTCGTGCTGCACGGCGACCGCACGCTGCGCATTCCCGCCTGCGTGTCCTGCCACGGCGAGCGCCTCACCGGCGTCGCGCCAGCGATCCCCGGCCTGGCCGGACTGCCGCGCGACTACATCAACGCGCAATTTGGCGCATGGAAGAACAAGAACCGCCGTGCCCACGCGCCCGATTGCATGGGCGAGATCGCGCAGCGCATCTCGCTTCAGGACGTGGCGGCCATCTCGGGCTGGCTCGCCACCCAGCCGCCGCCGGCCGATCTGCGCCCCGCCGCATCCATCGCGCGTCCCCTGCCGCTGCAGTGTGGCAGCTCACCGGACTGACCGGCCATGAAGGAAAAGATCCTCGTTGCGCTGGCCGCGGTCGCAGCCTTTCTCCTGCTGTTCGTGCTGGCGCTGTGGCCGCGCGCACAGATGATTCCGTCCGCCTCGCCGGCGGACTACGCGCCCACCGCCGCCAACCTCGCGCGCGGCGCCTACCTGGCGCGCGTCGGCGATTGCGCCGCCTGCCACACCGCCCGCGGCGGCGCGGCCTATGCGGGCGGGCGCGCCATCGAGACGCCGTTCGGCCGCCTGCTCGCGCCGAACATCACGCCGGACCGGACCCACGGCATCGGCGCCTGGAACGCGGACGACTTCTGGAACGCCCTGCACAACGGCCGCTCGCGCGACGGCCGCCTGCTCTACCCCGCCTTCCCGTACACGAACTACACGCGCGTGACGCGGGCCGACGCCGACGCGCTGTTTGCCTTCCTGCGCAGCGTGCCGGCCGCGCCGGCGCCGAACCGGCCGCACCAGTTGCGCTTCCCGTACAACCAGCAGGCGCTGCTCATGGGTTGGCGCGTGCTTTACTTCCGGCCCGGCGTATTCGAGCCGGTGAAGCGGCAGGACGCGCAGTGGAACCGCGGGGCCTATCTGGTCGAGGGCCTGGGCCACTGCAGCGCCTGCCACAGCGAACGCAATGCTTTCGGCGCCAGCGCGGCGGGGCTGGGCGGCGGGCTGATTCCGATGCTCGGCTGGTATGCGCCGGCGCTGACCTCGGACCGCGAGGCGGGACTGGGGAGCTGGGAGAGCGAGCACATCGTCCAATTGCTGAAAACCGGCGTGTCGCCGCGCGCGACCGTGTTCGGCCCGATGGCGGAAGTGGTGGGCGCCAGCCTGCAGCACCTGACCGATGCCGATGCGGCGGCGATGGCGGCGTACCTGAAGGCGCTGCCGGCCGAGACTTCCGCCGCGCCGGAACCGGAACTGGGACCGGCGGTGGAAGCCCAGGTGAAGGCCGGTGGACGCATCTACGAAACGCACTGCGCGGAGTGCCACGGACGTGACGGCAAGGGCCTGGCCCCAGCGTATCCGCCGCTGGCCGGCAACCGGGCGCTGACCATGGATGTTCCGGTCAATGCGATCCGGGTGGTGCTGAACGGGGGCTTTCCGCCCGCAACGGCGGGCAATCCGCGGCCGTACGGGATGCCGCCGTATGCGCACGTCCTGGACGACGCCCAGGTGGCGGCCGTGGTGAGCTATCTGCGCGCGAGCTGGGGGAACAAGGCCAATCCGGTGGATGCGCGCGAGGTGAACCGCTATCGCAGCGTGCCGCTGGACTGAGGCTTACCAGGGAGCCCCGCCTGCGCGGCGCATCAAATCATCTCGGCGAAGCCGACGCGGTCGGTGGTGGCGGCGCGGGCGTCGTCGATGCTGACCTTGTGCGCCGACAGCAGCGCTTCCAGCGCCGCGTTCATCGTGTGGCAGCCCGGCTCGCTCTTGAGATTCATGTGGCTGCGGATGCCGGCCAGGTCGCCGTTTTCGATCAGCTTGACCACGGCGGCACTCGGCGTCAGGCATTCCGTCGCCAGGTGGTAGCGGTTGCCCTGCGTGGATGGCAGCAAGGCCTGGCACAGGACGCCGCGCAGCGCGTGCGCCAGCGCCTGGGATTGGGATTCCGTGTTCCCCAGCAGGCGCATCATCTTCTGCAGACCCAGCTCGGTGGAGCGCGCGTGCAGCGTGGCCAGCACCAGCGGGCCGGATTCGGCCAGCGCCAGCGCCTCCTGCGCGGTCTGCGCATCGCGGATCTCGCCGATCACGATCACGTCGGGCCGCTCGCGCAGCGCGTCCAGCGCGCCCAGGTAGTAGCTCTCCACGTCGCCGTCCACGCCCACCTCGCGCTGGGTGACGATGCATTTACGCTGCGGGATCAGGGTCTCGACCGGATCTTCGATGGTGATGATGTGGCCCGAACGGGTGCGGTTGATCTCGTCGAGGATGGAGGCGATGGTGGTCGACTTGCCCTGGCAGGTGTCGCCGATGATCAGCACCAGGCCGCTCGAGAGCTTGGCGAAGTCCTGCTCGTCCTGGCGCAGGCCCAGCTGGCCCAGCGCCATCGGCTCCTTGGGGAAGCGCCGGATCACGCAGCCGAGCCGCTTCTTGCCCTGGAAGGTGAAGCAGTTGGCGCGGATGCGGGCCGTGTGCAGGTCGATGGAACGGTCGAACGCGCGGTCCTGGATGCGCTCGGCCCAGTTGGGCTCGACCACTTCGAAGAATTCCTCCAGCTCCTCGCGCGTGATCGGCGAATCCGTCACGGCCACCAGGCCCTTGGGCTGGCGCAGCAGCAAGGGACTGTTCTGGTGGATCAGGATGTCGCTGAAGATCAGCTTGGAGTTCAGCAGGTGCAGGATCTGCTCGACCAGCGTGCCGAACACGGGATGG
>DASRUW010000032.1:0-6810 GCA_035655255.1 Telluria sp.
GGGACCGCCGGCGCGCGCTCGACCTGTTCGATTTCGATTACCGCCTGGAGTGCTACACGCCGGCCGAAAAGCGCAAATACGGCTACTTCACGCTGCCGCTGCTGCGACGGGGCGCGCTGGTCGGACGGGTGGACGCCAAGGCGCACCGGCGCGGCGGCGTGTTCGAACTGAAGTCGCTCGTGCTGGAACCGGGGGTGCGCCTCTCGGCCCGGCTGGCGCAGGACCTGGCGCGCGCGCTACAGCGCTGCGCGGACTGGCACGGCTGCCCGCACGTGAGCGTGACGCAGACCGATCCGGCGCCGTTTGCGCCGCTGCTGCGGGCCGCGCTGGGTGAAGGCGAAGAGGGCATCGCGGCATGAGGCTCCCGATCGCCCCGCAACGCGTGGTGGATGCCTCCGGCCAGCCGTGCATCGGCCGCTTCGAAGGCCTGGCCCGCAGCTTCGACTGGCCGGCGCTGGCGCCGCCGCACGCGCGCGGCGCGTTTTGGCGGCGCTTTCATCACAAGCGCTGGCATTACGTGGCGCTGTCCACGTCCGACCTGTTCTGCGCCGTGGCGATCGTCGACGTCGGCTGGACCAATACGGCTTTCGCCTACGTGTTCGACCGCCGTGCGCGCCGGCTGGTCGCGGAGTTCTCCCAGGATGGACTGCCCGGATTGACGGCGGCGCTGGCCAACCGCGCGCAGGACTGCAGCCGCTTTCGTTTTCTGAACAACGACATCGAGATCGGGCCGGGCCATGTCCGCCTGCGCTGCAAGGGGTTTTCCATCGATGCGAGCTTTAGCGGCGGCGCCCCGGTGCTCCTGGCCGTGGGCGTTCCGGCCGGCGGGGCAGTGCATGCCACGCAAAAATCGGGAGGGCTGGCTTTGCAAGGCACGGTGAGGGTCGGGACCGGATCGCACTCGTTGGACGGCGGCTGCGCCAGCTACGACTATTCCAACGGCTTGCTGGCGCGCGAGACCGCGTGGCGCTGGGCCAGCGCGCACGCGCCGGGTCTCGGCTTCAATCTGCAGGCCGGCTACTTCGGCGCCAACGAAAACGCGCTGTGGATCGGCGCGCGCCTGGTGCCGCTCGGGCCGGCCGTGTTCGACTACACGCCCGGCGACGCGGGCGCGCCCTGGCATATGCGCACGGAAGATGGCCTGCTCGACCTGCATTTCACCCCCGAGGGCGCGCGCAGCAAGGACAAGAACCTGATCGTCGCCGCCAGCCGCTACGTCCAGCCGATCGGCGTCTTCAACGGCTGGGTGAAGCTTGACGCGGATGCCGAGCCGCTGCGCGTTGCCGGCCTGGCCGGCGTCACCGAAGACCACCTGTCGCGCTGGTGATCCTCAGTCGAGGGTCTGGCGGTAGCGCTTGACGGCCACCAGTCCGGCCACCAGCATGAACAGGCCGATCGGCCACAGGTTCTGCGCCACGTCGGCCAAGCCGTTCCCTTTCAGCAGGATGCCGCGTACCACGCGCAGGAAATGGGTCAGCGGCAGCAGCTCGCCGATGTACTGGGCCCACTGCGGCATGCCGCGGAACGGGAACATGAACCCGGACAGCAGCATCGACGGCAGGAAGAAGAAGAACGTCAGCTGCATCGCCTGCAGCTGGTTGCGCGCCAGCGTGGAGAAGGTGAAGCCGACCGCCAGGTTGGCCGCGATGAACAGGGTCAGGCACAGCGACAGCAGCAGGAAGCTGCCGATCATCGGCACGTCGAACAACAGGTGCCCGAGCAGCAGGATCACGCTGACCTGGACGTAGCCGACCACGATGTAGGGCGTGATCTTCCCGATCATGACCTCCAGCGGCCGGGTCGGCGTCGCCAGCAGGTTCTCCATGGTGCCGCGCTCGTACTCGCGGGTGACGGCGAGGGAAGTCATCATCACCATCGTCATCGTGAGAATCACGCCGATCAGGCCGGGCACGATGTTAAAGCGCGACAGGCCTTCAGGGTTGTAGCGCCGCTGCACGCGCACGTCGAACGCCGGCGCCGCGCCGCGCAGGTTGCCCAGGACGCCCGCCAGTTCGCGCTGCTGTACCTGCTGGGCGACGCCGCTCAACGCGGCGAGGGCGTTCCCGCCTGCGGCCGGATCGGTGGCGTCGGCCGCCAGCAGCAGGGAAGGGCGCTCGCCGCGCTCGACCCGACGCCCGAAGTCGGGCGGCACCACCAGCAGGAACTGGACTTCGCCGCGCTCGAGCAGGCGGTTTCCTTCCGCCTCGCTGGCGGGGCGCGCGGCGATGCGGAAGTAGCGGGAGTTCTGCAAACCCTGCACGAAGGCGCGCCCGATGGGACCGTGGTCGGCCTGGACGACCGCCAGCGGCAGGCTGCGCGGGTCCGTGTTGATCGCGTACCCGAACAGGACCAGCTGCATGATCGGCACGCCGACCATCATCGCGAAGGTGAGGCGGTCGCGCCGCATCTGGCGGAATTCCTTGACCAGGATGGCGGCGATGCGGGCGAGGGACAGGCCGGCCAGGCTCATTTCCTGTCCTGTTCCAGGTTGCCGTCCGCGTCCTGCATCAGGGCGATGAACACGTCTTCCAGGTTCGGGTCGACCGGCTGCACGTCCAGCCTGTGCGCATCGATCGTCCCGCGCGCCTGCGTTAGGGCGCGATCGAGATCCTGTTCGCGGCTCGCCGCCACGTGCAGGGTGGTGCCGAAGGAGGCGACCGTGCGCAGGGCCGGATCGCGGCGCAGCTGCTGCGCCAGCGCGGACAGGCCGTCGGCGGGCCCGGCGATCTCGCGCGCCTTGAGCGCCGCGCCGGCGATCAGCTCCGGACCAGTGCCCTGGGCCAGCATGCGCCCGTAGCAGATGTAGGCCAGCGCATGGCAGCGCGCCGCTTCATCCATGTAGTGGGTCGAGACCAGCACCGTGAGGCCGTGCGCGGCCAGCTCGTGCAGCTGGTCCCAGAACAGGCGGCGCGCTTGCGGGTCGACGCCGGCGGTCGGCTCGTCCAGCAGGAGCAGCTGGGGCGAATGCAGCAGGCAGGCGGCCAGCGCCAGGCGCTGCTTCCAGCCGCCGGACAATTCGCCCGCCAGCTGCCCGCGCCGCTCGCGCAGTCCGAGCTGGTCGAGCGCTTCCTCCACCTTGTGCCTGCGCTGCGCCACGCCGTAGACGCGGGCGATGAAATCGAGGTTTTCCTCGATGCTCAAGTCGTCGTACAGGCCGAAGCGCTGGGTCATGTAGCCGACCTGGCGCTTGATCTGGCGGGCCTCGCGCCGGATGTCGAAGCCGAGGCAGTGGCCTTCGCCCGCATCCGGCGTGAGCAGGCCGCACAGCATGCGGATGGTGGTGGTCTTGCCACTGCCGTTGGGGCCGAGGAAGCCGTAGATGGTGCCGCGCCGGACCTGCATGTCGATCTGCTTGACGACCGTGCGCGCGCCGTAGCGCTTGGTCAGGCCGCGCACGTCGATCGCGATGGCGCCGTTCATTGACGCTCCTGGGCCGGGCGCACCTCGAGCGGCTGGCCGGGATGCAGCGCGTCGGCGCCGGGGCCGTAGGGCGTGGCCTCGATCAGGAACACGAGGTTGGCGCGGCTCTCCTGGCTGTAGATCAGGGGCGCCGTGTATTCGGCCTCGCGCGCGATGTAGCTGACGCGCGCCGCCACCGGCCCGGCGCAGCCGTCACATTGCAGGCGCATTTCCTGGCCCAATTTGATGGCGCCCAGCCGGCGTTCCGGCACGAAGAAACGGGCGCGCAGGTAGCCCGGCGCGAGCAGGCTGACCACGGGCGCGCCGGCCGGGACCAGTTCGCCTTCGCGATACAGCACGTCGGCCACCGTGGCGCCGAGGGGGATCTTGACCGTCTTTTGCGCCAGCTTCCAGTTGGCCTGATCGAGCTGGGCCTGGGCCGCGCCCACGTCCGCGCGTGCCGCTTGCACGGCGTCGAGGCGGGCGCCCAGGCGGGCCACCGTCAGCTGCGCCTGCAGTTCGCGCACGCGTTCGTCGTCGCGGCGGGCGGCGGCGCGCAGTTCGTCGAGGCGGGCCGGGGAGACGAAACCGGACTTCTGCAAGCGCACGTCGCGTTCCAGCGCCGCGCGCGACAGGGCCAGGGCGGCCTGGGCCTGCGCCAGCTGGGCCTGGACGACGGCCAGTTCCGGCGGGCGCTTGCCTTTTTCGAGGTCCGCCAGCGCGGCCTGGGCGCGCGCCAGGCGGGCTTCCGCTTCCAGCCGCGCGGCACGTTCGTTGTCCTGTTCCAGCACGAAGGCGGACGCTCCGGCCTCGACCCGCACCCCGCGCGCCACGTAGCTGTGCGCCAGCGTTCCGGCCAGCGGACTGGCCAGGCGCACGTAGTCGGCCTCGACATAGCCGGGATAGTAGTCGGCCGGCCGGTCCTGGCAGCCGGCCAGGGCCAGCAGGCAAACGTGCGCCAGATAACACATTAATCGTGGCAATATTTCTTTTCGGTAAGACATTGAACGATTTCCTGTCTTTGGCACGTGGCTTTGTGCGGTTCTTGCGCATTTGTCCCAGATCAAAGAGACTAGATGGGCTCCCCGTACACTGCCGTTTTCCCGTCCCGCCCTTGCACGTCGGCGGGACCCGTTGGAGGAGACACTATGCTAACAGCAACGTATTCCATCGTTGCGATGTCTGTCGAGCAGTCGAGCGTGCGCACCAGTGTTCATGCACTACATCAATTGGTGCACGGCACGTTCGAGCCCGAAGAGGCGCTCAGCCCGCGTCAGGTCGATTACGCCTGCGAGGCCATGCAGCGTCTGTACGACGCCTTTGGCTGGCGCAAGGTCGAGCAATTCCTCATTCCGGCGCTGCGCAAGGTCACCCGCGCGGCCGACCGCCTGCTGGAAGAACTCGACCGTGTCAAGCTGGCCGCGGCCGATACGATGGGCGCCCTGTTCGAACGGGTCCGCAACTACGGCGTGGAATCGCCGGCCCAGGTGCAGCATTTCTGTTCCGAGGCCGACGCATTCTGCAATGCACTGCTCACGCGCCTGGAGCGCGAAGAGCGCGAACTGTTTCCGATCGCCCGCGCGGCGCTGTCTTCCGAAGCCTGGTTCGCCATCGCCAACCAGATCATCGTGCGCGAGCGCGACCGTCCGGCTCCGGCCGCGCCGTTCCTGATGCGCCCGACACCGGAAGCGGCGGCGCCGCCAGGCGAGGAACATGCGCGCGTGCCGCAGCCCGTCCATTAGCGCGCACCGAACGCTTGCCCCGTTTCTTGCTATGATGATGTTTTTGAATGCTTGAAACCCGCGCCATGTTCGAATTCCTCTTCAAGCGCCAAGGCGACAAGCCGGACGGTCCGCCCGGCATGGCCGTGGACACGGGCGGCCCCTCCGCCCGCGAGCTGCAGGCCGCGGCCTTGAAGGAACTGAACGGAAACGAGGACGGCGCCGTCGAATTCGTGCTGGGATCGGAGTTCTCCGATTTGCGCCTGGAAGCGGCGCAGCACATCCATTCCCGCGACAAGCTCGAGCGTGCTCACGCCGCCATCCGCAACACCGACCGGCGCGTGGCCAAGCTGTTGCAAGGCCGGCTGGACGCGCTGCGCCACCGCCAGGCGGAAGTTGAGCGCGCCCGCGGCTGCATCGAGCAGGCGCGCCAACTGGCCGCTGACACCCAGCTGCATCCGAACCAGGTGGCCGACCTGGACCGTCTCTGGTCCGTGATCGACGCGCCCGATCAAACCGCCGAGTTTGAATCCGTGCGCGCCACGCTGGCCCAGCGCCTGGAAGCCCAGGTGTCCCTGCAACGCGCTCTGCTGGATGGATTGGCGCAACTGCGCGCCCTGCTGGCCGACGGCGCCGCGCCCGAAGAATTACGCGCCAAGGCAAGCGCGCTCGAAGCGGCCGCTCAAGCGCCGGAGCACGCGTCCCTGCCGCGCCACCTCCTGACCGATCTGCGTGCCGACATCGACAAGGCCCGTGCCCAGGCCGACACTGCTGCCCGTGCGGCGCAGGCCGCCGCAGCCGACGCGGAGCGCCATAGCGCAGCCGCTCAACCTGTCCAGGAAGCCAGTGGCGCCGACACGGCCCAAGCCGGCGCGGTGCACGACATGCCGTCTGCCAGCCCCGCTTCCGCAGCCGCAACGGACGCCGCCGCCCCGGGTGTGCTGGCAGGAGGAGCCCCGGTCGAAGCGGGCCAAGTGGCAGCGCCGCCGCCGGCCGCGCCGCGCGAGCGGACCAAGGCAAAGCCATCGCTGCCGCCGCCGGACCAGCATTTCATGGACCAGGTCGCCGCTTTCGAAGCGGCCCTGAAGGAAGGGGCGCTGCATACCGCCGCCGAGCTCGACAAGGCGCTCAAGGACACGAAGAACGTCCGCCTCGGCCCCGCGCTGACCGACCGCCTGGCCCACGCCCGCGCCGAACTCAAGCGCCTGAACGACTGGGCCCGCTGGGGCGGCAACATCTCGCGCGAGGAACTCATCCGCGCCGCCGAACAACTGAAAGGCCAGCCGATGGCGATGGCCGAGCTGGCCCAGAAGGTCGGCAGCCTGCGCGAACGCTGGAAGAAGCTCGATGGCGTCTCCGGCGCCGCGCCCAAGAGCCTGTGGGAGCGCTTCGACGCCGCCTGCACCGCCGCCTATGCGCCCGCCGCCGCCCACTTCAAGCAATTGTCGGAAGAGCGACACGGCAATGCGGCCAAGGGCCAGGCCCTGGTCGAGGAAGCCTTGCGCGAAGCCCAGCGCTTCGAAGGGGACGGCGAGCACGACTGGAAGCACATCGCCTCCGCCGTGCAGCGGCTGACGCAAGCCTGGATGCATCTTGGACCGGTCGACCGCAAGGAGAAGAAGCGCCTCGACACTGAGTTCCACCGCGCGCTCGGCATCCTGGAAGCCCCGCTGTCCCAGCGCCGCGCCGA
>DASRUW010000033.1:0-11506 GCA_035655255.1 Telluria sp.
TTTTTTTTCGGACGTGCTGTCTAAAACGCTCGCATTGCGTCGCTCTTCCCGAACCTTCAGATAAAGCGCGTCGCAAGGGAACTCTTTTTCGTCCGCACGGTCCAAAGTTCAGGCCAGATTCGAAATGGTTTCGTCCTAAATCGACTGGTCTGACTTCATGAACAGCGAAAAGGAGATCAACATGCGAACCAAAGAGACCTGGGGCGAGACGAAAGTAGTCACCCTGACTGTCGCCGTGTACCAAGATCTGGCGCGCCACCTCGAGGAGATGCGCAGCTATGAATTGATCGACGAAGTCGTCAACCGCGCCGTGCAGCTCTGGCTGAAGACGGCACGCGAGCAGTGCGGTCCCGCCGCACGGCCTGCGCCCCGTGGATACTTGTGGAAGAAGGTGTTCCTGCCGTCCGGCACCCACCTTCGCACCTGCATCGATGGCGAGACGCGTTTCGCAGTTGTGGAAGACGACCGCATCTTGCACGCCGGCGCCCCCACCACGCCCAGCAGGTTTGCGAATGCCTGCGGCCCACGCGGGCGCAACGCGTGGCGCAACGTCTGGCTGCTTTTTCCCGGCGACGTGAACTGGGTGCGCGCCGAGCAATGCCGCGAGCACAACCAGATGCGGGAACTCTTCCGTTCGGTTGATCGAATTGGTAAGCGCACCTGACCAATAGCGGCGCATTCTGAACCAAAGCGATCGAAATGACCGCCACGGCCGAGTCGATAAGACGCCGCGACGAAACCAAAAACTGCGCAGAATCGGTGGCATGACACGCCAAAGAGATCACAAGCGATCATTTGAACAGGCATTTAGTTCAAACAGAACGCTCTAGATCGAAACGCCTAACGGCGCGAAAGGGGGACGTCATCCCCCTCTCCAGCGATTCAGGTAGCGCTCAAGCCGCCGTAGGCGTTGAGGGTGGACTGGGAACCGACCACGCCGCAGACGCGGCCGTCGAGGGCGCGGTGGTCGATGCGGGCCAGCAGCTCGGGGCGGCCGGCGAGGGACTCCATCAGCCAGGAGCCGAACCCGGCGTCGCGCAGGTGGTCCTCGAACGTGGTCACGCGCTCGAAGGCGCCGACCTGATCCGCCTGCGCGGCCTTGGTGTCCATGCCCCACAACGGCAGCGAGTAGACGGCGGCGTCGCCGGCCGCGGCCAGGGCCGTGCCGAGGGCCGCGCCCGTGGCCAGCAAGGCGGAGCCGGAACCGGCCTTCACGGGAACCCAGCGTCCCGGCGCCACCGCGGGCACCTCGGTGTGGAATTTCGGCTCGCCCGCCTTGCCCAGGCGCAGATAGGACGGCTGGGGATGTTCGACCAGGTAGCGCATCACGGCGCGGGTTTCGAGCGGATCGCCCGGCGCGCCGATCAGCATGTTGGGCATGGTGCGCATCAGCGCGTAGTCCTGCACCGCGTGGTGCGAGTAACCGAGCGCCCCATAGGCCAGGCCGCCGCCCACCGCCACCACCGTCACCGGCAGCTGGTGGTAGGCCACGTCGTTGCGGATCTGCTCCGCGCAGCGGAAGGTCGGGAAGTTCGCGATGGAGTACGTGAAGACGTGATAACCCTCGGAGGCCAAGCCGGCCGCGAAGCCCGTCATGTTCTGCTCCGCCACGCCCGCGTTCCAGAAGCGGTCCGGGAAGCGGTCGGCGAAGGGCTCGATCACGGAGAAGCCCAGGTCGCCCACCACCAGCGCGATGTGGGGATGGACTTCGGCCAGGGCCACCAGTTCTTCGATGAAGGCATTGCGCATGGCCTGATTACTCCAGTTCCGCCAGCGCCTGCGCCAGCTGTTCGTCGTTCGGGCTGCTGTAATGCCAGCGCACCGAGTTCTCCATGAAGCTCACGCCCTTGCCCTTGGTGGTGTGGGCCAGCACCAGGCTGGGACGGCCCGCCACCCAGGGCGCGCCGCCGATGGCCGTGCGCAGGGCCGCGTGATCGTGGCCGTCGACCTCGCGCACTTCCCAGCCGAAGGCGCGGAACTTGTCCGCGAACGGCTCCAGGTTCAGCGTGTCGGCCACCGTGGTCAGGCTTTGCAGCTTGTTGTAGTCGAGGACGACCACCAGGTTGTCGAGGCCATGGTGGGCCGCGAACAGGGCCGCTTCCCAGTTGCTGCCCTCGCCCCATTCGCCGTCGGAGGTGAGCACCACCGTGCGCCAGGACGCGCCGCGGCGCTTGGCCGCCAGCGCCTTGCCGGCGCCGAAGGGCAGGCCGTGGCCCAGGGAGCCGGTGGAGAACTCCACGCCCGGCACCTTGTGGCTGATGTGGTTCATCAGGTCCGAATAGTCCTGCCCGTAGGTCTCCAGCTGCGCGTGCGGAAAGAAGCCGCGCGCCGCCAGGGTCGCGTACACGGCGACGCAGGCGTGCCCCTTGCTGAGGATGAAGCGGTCGCGCCCTTCCCAGCGCGGGTTGGCCGGATCGACGCGCAGCACGGCGCCGTACAGGACCGCCAGGATGTCGGTGATCGACAGGGCGCTCGCGATGTGCGAGGCGCGCGCCCGGTGCACCATGCGCAGCGCGTCGCGCCGGATCGTCTTGGCGAGCAGTTCGGTATCAAGCATGCACATTTTCCTCGTGTGTCATCCCCGCGCAGGCGGGGGCGCCGAGCCGTCCGCGGGAATGACGTTAGCAGTGGTATGCCAGCGCGCCATGCGCAGGATGCCTTCGTCGAGCGGGGTCGGCTCGGGCAGGTCCAGGTCGCGCCGGATGCGGCTCACGTCGCACACGTAGCGTTCGGCCGGGGCGCCGCCGGGCGCCTTGAGCACGCGCACCGCGCCGCGCGAGCCGAGCACGCGGGTGACGCGTTCGGCCAGGGCGGCGATGGACAGAGCCTCTTCGCCGCCGACGTTGTAGACAGCGCCGGCCGGCGCGCGCAGCAGCATCGCCCACAGCCAGCCGGCCAGGTCGGCCGTGTACAAATAACTACGGAACGGCGTGCCGTCGCCCTGGATCACGATGTCCTGGCCCGCCAGCGCGTCGCGCACGAAGTTCCCGACCGCGAACTGCTTGTCCAGCGGGAGGTGCGGGCCGACGAAGGCGAAGCAGCGCGCCACGCGCGGGCGGCACAGCGCTTCCCCGCACAGCACATGGGTGAGCCATTCGGCCACGCGCTTGCCCTCGCCGTAGGCCGCGGACGGCTGGCGCACGTCGGGCGCGCCGCGGTAGTCCTCGTCCAGGGCGGGCAGTTCGGGCGGCTGGCGTCCATACACGGCGCCGGAGCTCACCAGCAGGAAGTCCTTGACCCCGCGCGCCGCCGCGAAGTCCAGCACGCGCCGGGTGCCGTCCACGCAGACCGAGAAGATGTCGCGCGGCGGGGCCTGGATCACGACGTCCGTCGCCGCGTGGATGACGTGGCTGAAAGCTCCGTCGGGAAAGGCGAAATCGCGCACGTCGCCGCGCACCAGGCGCACCGGGCGGGCCGCTGCCAGTTCCGGCTCGGCGCGCGCAAACGCGTCCGGGTCGCGCGAAAGCATGACAAGTTCGACACCGAGGTCCAGCTCGCGGTCCGCGTGGACCAGGGCCGCCGTCAGCCACTTGCCGACGAAGCCGGTCCCGCCGGTCAGGAACACGCGCTGGCCGCGCAGGCTCTCCCACGCAGGCGCGCCCACGAGGGCGAAGCACTGCGCCAGGTCGCGCGGGGGAAGGGGTCGGCTCATTGGTCCGCAGGTTGGTTCGACAATACCGGGCATTCTACACGGGGGCATGCGGCGCCGACCGGCAAACTGAGGCCGTTAACCGGGCCTGTTCCGCCGAATGTAGGACGGACGCGGACGTTAGGATCGCAGCGTGAACCCGCCTGCCCAGACGGTCCGCCCCTGCATTGTGCTGGGCCACCCGGCAGGTCATAATGCCCGAGAAAACAACGCCATCAGAGCCCGTCCATGTCCGAGACTCCTTCGCCGCAGCAGATCATCGAAGCCGCATTCCGCAATGCCAGCCTTGGCGTCCTCACCATCGTCGACCTGTTCAACACGGCGGCCAAGCTCGGTGAGGGAAACCAGAAGGCCCTGGCGATCGACCTGTACCGCCGCTGGCTGGCCGCCACCGCCTCGCCGGTGGCCTACGCGGCGCAGTTCAACCTGGGCGTGCTGCTGTCCGATACCGGCGACCTGGCCGGGGCCGAAGGCGCCTACCGCGCCGCGATCGCCCAGAACCCGGCCTTCTGCGAGGGCTACCTGAACCTGGGCACCCTGCTGGAACGCCTCAAGCGCCAGGACGAAGCGCTGGAACAATGGCGCAAGGTGCTGGAGGTCTCGAGCCCCGACGTGGCATCCGAAAAGACCCATTACATCTCGGCCCTGAACAACCTGGGCCGCCTGCTCGAGATCCTGAAGCGCTATCCGGACGCCGAGGACATGCTGGCCCGCAGCCTGCGCATCGACCCCAAGCAGCCGAACGTCATCACGCACTGGGTGCACCTGCGTCAGAAGCAGTGCAAGTGGCCGGTCTACGCCAGCGCCGAAATCGGCATTCCCGAAGCGGAGCTGATGGACGCCACCTCGGCCCTGGCCATGCTGGGCGCGTCGGGCGACCCGGCCATGCAGCTCAGGGCCTCGCGCAACTTCGTCGAAGCCAAGGTGATCAAGGACGCGCCGCGCCTGTCCAGCCCCAACGGCTACGGGCACGAGCGCCTGCGCATCGGCTACCTGTCGTCCGACTTCTGCTCGCACGCGGTCTCGATCCTGACGGCGGAGCTGTACGGCCTGCACGACCGCAAGCGCGTGGAAGTCTACGGCTTCGACTGGAGCAACGAGGACGGCTCGCCGCTGCGCGCGCGCGTGGTGGGCGGCTTCGACCACCACGTGCGCATCCACGCGCTGACCGACGAGGACGCGGCGCGCCTGATCCGCGCCCACGAGATCGACATCCTGGTCGACCTGCACGGCCTGACCTCGGGCGCGCGTCCCAACATCCTGGCCTACCATCCGGCCCCGGTGCAGGTCACCTGGCTCGGCCTGCCCGGCCCCACCGGCCAGGACGCGATCGACTACGTGATCACGGACGAATTCCTGCTGCCGCCGGAGCTGGAGCCCTTCTTCACCGAGAAGCCGCTGCACATGCCGCGCTGCTTCCAGATCAACGACCGCCAGCGCCCGATCGGCCCCAAGCCCACGCGCGAAGCCTGCGGCCTGCCGCAAGACGCCTTCGTCTACGCCGCCTTCAACAACAACTTCAAGATAACGCCCGAGGTGTTCGACGCCTGGATGCGCATCCTCAAGCGGGTGCCGGGCAGCGTGCTGTGGACCGTGGCCGACAACGAACAGGTGCGCAACAACCTGGCGCGCCGGGCCGAACTGGCCGGCGTGAACCCGCAGCGCATCGTGTTCGCCGCGCGGGTGATGCCGGCCGACTACCTGGCGCGCTTCCAGGTGGCCGACCTGTTCCTCGACACGAACCCGTTCAACGGCGGCACCACCGTCAGCGACGCGCTGTGGGCCTGCCTGCCGGTGCTGACCTGGACCGGCCGCACCTTCTCGGCCCGCATGGGCGGCAGCCTGCTGCGCGCGGTCGACATGCCCGAGCTGATCACCTACAACCTGACCGACTACGAGAACAAGGCCGTCGAACTGGGCAAGGACCGCAAGCAGGCCGCCGCCCTGCGCCGCCGCCTGGAGGAGAACCGTCTCACCTGCGCCCTGTTCGACAGCCCGCGCTTCGTGCGCGACCTGGAGGACAAATTCGAGCGCATCGCCATCCGCGGCACGCCGCGTCCGGCCAGCGCGCGCCGCACCGACGACAGCAAGCTGCCGCTGGTGTCGATCCTGATCCCGACCCACAACCGGCCGGACTACGCGGAGCTGGCCCTCAAGAGCGTGCTGGCCCAGACCTGGCCGCACACCGAGATCGTCATCAGCGACAACAGCACCAACGAGGAAACCCGCGAGCGCTTCGCGCCCTACCTCGCGCAGCACCCGAACATCGTCTATCTGCGCTCGCCCGGCCTGTCGCCGCTGGAGAACTTCCACAACTGCTACGACAATTCCCAGGGCGAGTACGTCAACTACCTGATGGACGACGACCTGTGGCATCCGCAGAAGCTCGAACGCATGATGTCGCTGATGCTGGTGCAGCCGACCATCGGCCTGGTGACCTCCTTCCGCCAGCTGATCGACGGCCAGGGCAACTTCATGGCCCCGATTCCCGGCACCGAGCGCCTGTTCGACACCGAGACCCTGATCGGCGGCCGCTCGCTGGGCGAGATGCTGCTCACCAACGGCGACAACCTGATCGGCGAACCGACCACGGTCCTGTTCCGCCGCAGCGCCGTGCCGGGCAAGTTCGGCATGTTCATGGGACGCCAGTACGAGACCCTGTCCGACATCGCGACCTGGCTGCAGATCCTGACCACCCACGACTGCGTGTACGTGCCGGAGGCGCTGTCCTACTTCCGCATCCACGGCGGCCAGGACCAGGCGCGCGGCCTGCCGATCCGCGTGCGCGCCAGCGTGGACTGGCTGCAGATGCTGTGCGACGCCCACGAGCAGGGCGCCTTCCTGCGCAACCGCGACCTGGTGCGCGGCATGCTGACCACCAAGCTCGCCTCCTGCATCTGGTATCTGTCCTCGGTGCGCGAAGAGCTCAAGAGCCTCGAGCCGAAGATGTTCTCGCTGTCTAACTTCCAGGGCGTCGTGCAGCAGGCGCTCGCGATCCTGTTCGCCAAGTGAATCCCATGAACGTCGACCACATTCCCGTCATCTCGGTCTCCTACAATTCCAAGGAGCTGATCGACGACCTGCTCGGATCGCTGCGCGCGCACTATCCGCACAACCCGGTCACCATCATCGACGGCTCCGACGCCCAGCACTACCAGGCCATCGAGGAAGTGTGCCAGCGCTACGAGCACGTGCGCTTCATCCATTTCGACTACAACATCCACCACGGCCCCGGCATGGCCTGGGCCTTCCAGAACCTGGAGCTGCAAGGACCGGTGCTGGTGCTGGACTCGGACATCGTGGTGCTCAAGCGCGGCTTCCTGGAAGCGATGCTGGCGGAGCTGGAGCCAGGCCTGTACGGAGTGGGCCACGTCAACCACGTCAACGAGGCGGGCTTCGACGTCGACTACGAGGCGGGCGCGGTGCGCTACCTGCACCCGGCCTGCATGCTGGTCAACATCGAGGTGCTGCGCCAGTGGCCGATGCCGACCCGCCACGGCGCGCCCAACATCGAGCCGATGCTGGCCCTGCACCGCGCCGGCAAGCGCGACCTGGTGCGCGGCATCGACTGGGTGTCCGCGGACTTCGCCAACAAGGACGGCAGCCAGCGCTTCCTGCGCCATGACTGGCAGGGCACGGTCAAGCGCAGCGGCAGCTACAACCTGGAAGAGTGGGAAGAACACATGCGCGCCGCCGCCGAGGTGCGCAGCGCCATCGCCGGGCTGCTGCCCGCGCGCGCCAAGCGCAAGCTGGTGGAACTGGGCGCCGGCGACGGCCTGCTGGCGCGCGCCATCAAGGAGCAGGTGCCGGGCGACCAGTACATCGCCGTCGGCACCCATCCGGACCGCACCGGCGCGCAGAAGGGCGCCGCCGACGAAGTGGTTCCGCGCGACCCGGACACGCTGGACGACGCCTTCTTCGCCCGCCACGCCGACGCCGACTGCTGGATCCTGGACCAGGCGCTGGAACGCAGCCTTGACCCGCGCCAGCTGCTGCACCGGATCCGCAAGGTGGCCGGCCCGCAGACCATGGTCGTGGCCGTGGTGCCCAACGCCCAGCACTGGAGCCTCCAGGCGCGCCTGTGCGCGGGCGACCTGCGCTACGAAAACGCCGGCCTGCTCTCGGCCGGCCAGCGCCACTGGTTCACGCGCGCGACCCTGTTCGAGCTGTTCCGCCAGGCCGGTTTCGAAGTGACGGGCGGCGCCACCGTGGCGCGCCACCGCTTGCAGAATCCGGTGCTGGAAACTGCCCTGCGCCAGCTCGGCGCCGCCATCGGCGCGGGCGAGCAGGCCTACGAGGACGCCCAGCCCGACCAGTACGTAGTCCAGGCCGCGGCCGCCGGAGCCAAGCGATGAGCGACGCGGAACGCGGCCCGCTCTGGCCGCTGCTGCCGCCCAACGCCCGCATGCTGGTGTTCGCCGGCAGCGGCGACGGCGGCCTCGCGCGCGCCTACCGCGCCACCTATCCGGCCTCCACCCTGCACGCGGTCGAAGCGGAGCGCGCACAGGCCGTGCGCGCCCAGGCCTGGTGCGACCTGGTGCACCAGGCGCCGCTCGAGGCGGTGGGCGCGCCCTTCTTCCAGCACCTGCGCCTGGCCGACGCCTGGGTGTTCGACGATTTCGCCGCCCTGGCCGAGCCCGGGCTGGTGCTGGGCCAGATCCGCAAGGTGCTCCAGGCCGACGCCAGCGTCATCGTGCGCGTGCCCAATGCCCAGCACTGGCAGTTCCAGGCGCAGCTGCACCTGGGGATGATTCCCGAGCTGGGCGCGCGCCGCTATGGACGCGCCTCGATCGCGCGCCTGTTCCAGGACAGCGGGCTGCGCCTGGTCTCCTTCGTCGCCGTGGACGGGCCGCCCCCCGCCAACCCGGCCCTGGCCGGCGCGCTGGGCCAGGTCGCGCAGGCGCTGGGGCTCGACCCCGCGGCCGCCGCGCGCGACGCCGTGCCCACCCATCTTCTCGTCAAGGCGATGCTGCCATGAGCGCCACCAGCCACTACTTCTGCGTCGCGCACCAGCCGGTGGCCTGGCCGCTGCCGGACTTCCTGACCGTGATCGGCACCGGCGCCTACGTGCCGGAGCGCGGCATCGCCATGAGCCGCAGCTTCCCCGAGTTGGCCATGCAGAACCGCCACCTGGGCGAATACGTCGCCCTGTTCGCGATCCGCCGCATGCTGCTCGAATCGGACGCCGAGGGCTTCGTCGGCTTCTGCCACTACCGCCGCTTCGCGCTCACCGAGCCGATCGGACAGCTGCGCGGCTTCAACTACCACGCCCACCCGGACCTGCTGGCGCGGGTGCGGCCGGAACATTTCGTCCACGACGGGAAGACGCCGATCATCCCTGCCATGGTCCACTTCGAGGGCAACCTGATGCGCCAGTACGAGGTCGGCGGCCCGGTGCGCGACCTGCTGCACTTCTTCGGCAGCGCGGTCGACTGCGGCGTCATCGACGACAAGGAAGTGACGCCCTTCCTGACCCAGAACGCCTTCATCACCGCGCCCACCGTCTCGTACATCCCGGTGCCCTGGTTCCTGGACATCGTGCGCTCGCTGGAAATGGTGATGGCTCACTACTACCGCTACCACTACGTCGAGCGCGACGGCTACATCGCCCGCGCCATGGCCTTCTGCTGCGAACGGCTGCAGGCCCTGCTGCTGGCCAGGAAGGCCGCGGAATGGGGCCATGACAAACTGATTTCGCGCCACCTCACCCTGCTTGTCGATAACGGACCGCGTGCCTGATGAAGATCCTGCCCACCTCCCTGCCCGGCTGCCACCTCCTCGTCCCCGACGTGCGGCGCGATGAACGCGGCTGCTTCGCGAAGGTCTTCCATCGCGACACCTTCATCGCGGCCGGCCTGTGCGCCGACTTCGCCGAGGACTTCTATTCCGTCTCGCACCAAGGCGTGCTGCGCGGGCTGCACTTCCAGACCCCGCCGCACGAACAGGCCAAGCTGGTCTACTGCCTGGACGGCGCCGTGTTCGACGTTGGCGTGGACCTGCGGCGCGGCTCGCCCACCTACGGCCGGCACCTTAGCCTCGAGCTGTCGGCCGAGAACGGACACGTGCTCTATCTCGCGCCCGGCGTGGCGCACGGCTTCTACACCCTGACCGGCAGCGCGCTGATGGTGTACAAGGTGTCCCGGGTCTACGCCCCCGCCAACGACACCGGCATCCTGTGGAATTCGGCCGGCATCGCCTGGCCCGGCGGCGACCCGGTGCTGTCCGTGCGCGACCGCGAGTTCGCCGCCCTGGCCGATTTCGATTCCCCCTTCGTGTACGAGGGCGCGGCATGAGCCGGCTGCTGGTGACCGGCGCTTCCGGCTTCGTCGGCGCCGCGCTGGCCAGGCGCCTGGTGGAGCTGGGCCACGAGGTGCACCTGGTGCTGCGCCCGGAATCGGCCGCGCCCGCGCTCGGCCCGTCCGTGCAGCTGCACCGCCACGACGGCAGCACCGCCGGCCTGGCCGACATCGTGCGCACGGCGGCGCCGGACGCCGTGTTCCACCTGGCCTCCCTGTTCCTCGCAGCGCACACGCCGGCCGACGTCGAACGCCTGGTGACTTCCAACGTCCTGTTCTCGACCCAGCTGGCCGAGGCCATGGCCGGCGCCGACGTGCGCCTGCTGGTCAACACCGGCACCAGCTGGCAGCACTACGAGGACGCGCAGTACGATCCGGTCAACCTGTACGCCGCCACCAAGCAGGCCTTCGACGCCATCCTGCGCTACTACAGCGCCGCGGCCGGCCTGCGCGTGGCCACGCTCAAGCTGTTCGACACCTACGGGCCGGGCGACCCGCGCCCCAAGCTGCTCCACCTGCTCAAGAAGACCGCCCTGTCCGGCGCCGCGCTGGCCATGTCGCCGGGCGAGCAGCTGATCGACATCGTCCACATCGACGACGTGGTGGCCGCCTTCGTGCTGGCCTGGGAGCGCCTGCGCGACGGCGCCCAGGCCGAGGCCATGGCCGACTACGCCGTCTCGTCCGGCGCCCCGCTGCCGCTGCGCGAACTGGCCGCGCTGTACGCGCGCGTGACCGGCCTGCCGCTCAACATCGAATGGGGCGGGCGAGCGTACCGGAACCGCGAAGTCATGCGCCCGTGGACGCAGGGCCGCCCGCTGCCTGGCTGGGCGCCGCAAGTGCCGCTGGAAGAGGGCATCGCGCGCTTTCACGCCGCCTGAACGCAGGAGAGCCATGTTCACCGTCATCGTCACCACCCACGACCGCCCGCTGCTGCTGCAGCGCACCCTGCGCTCGCTGATCGCCCAGACCTGGCAGGACTTCAAGGTCATCGTGGTGTCCGACTCGGCCACCTACCTGCCGCCCTACGCGGAGATGCAGGCGCTGGCCGGCCGCTACACCTACATCATCCGCAGCGGCGAACCGGGGCCGGCCAGGAGCCGCGACACCGGCGTCGCCCTGTGCGACACGCCCTACCTGATGTTCCTGGACGACGACGACACTTACGAACCGCAGCACCTGGCCACGCTGGCCGCCGCCATCGGCGCGGGCCGGCCGGAACTGGTGCTGTGCGACTTCCAGGTCCGGCACGAGGACCGCACCGTCAATCCGCCGCTGGAGCTGGCCTCCGAGCCGATCTCGCTGGCCGCGCTGCGGGTGCAGGACGTGTATGTGCTGAACCGGATTCCGAACAGCTGCGTGGCCTACCGCGCCGACGTCGCGCGCGGCGCGACGCACGACGCGTCGCTGCGGATCTACGAGGATTGGGATTTTCTCCTGGGCTGCCTGCGCGGGCGCCAGCTGTCGTACGTGCCGACGGCGAGCGTCGTGATCCACAAGAGCGCGGCCAACGCGCCCGAGAATCTCCGGCGCGGGAACACGCGCGACGACCTGATCGCCGAAA
>DASRUW010000034.1:0-3833 GCA_035655255.1 Telluria sp.
GAGGACCTCCAGGGCGACCGCAACCAGCCGGTGCTGCTGCTCGACGAGATGGTGCGCCAGGTGCCGGACGGCGTGTACCTGAAGACCTTCAAGCAGGACGGCCAGCGCGTGCTGCTGGGCGGATTCGCCCAGTCGCAGGAGCGCGTGGCCGAACTGCTGCGCAACCTGGGCCGCAATTCCCAGTGGCTGGAACGGCCCGACCTGGGCGAGATCAAGGACGCTGCCCTGCCCGGCAGTAAGAGCGGCAAGCGCGTGGTGGAGTTCACGATGGCGGTGAACGTCAAGCGTCCGCGCGAAAAGGAGGAGGACGGCAAGACGAAGCCGGCCAAGTCCGCCCAAGCCTCCGCTTCCGCGGCGGCATCGGCCAAGTAAGGAAGCGCGAGCATGAACATCGACCTCAAGGAAATCGGCACGCAGGTCGCCGGCCAGTTCAAGGGGCTGTCGGGCCGGCATCCGGGCCAGTGGCCGCTGGTGCCGCGCATCGCGTGCGCGGCCGGCGTGACGGCGGCCGTGGTGGCGCTCGGCTATTTCGGGTATTGGAATTCGCAGTTCGACGACCAGGCGCGCGGCGCGCAGGAAGAAACCAAGCTACGCGAGGAATACACCGTCAAGATGGCGCAGGCGATCAACCTCGATGCGCTCAAGAAGCAGCGGGTGGTGGTGGACCAGTACGTGGAACGGCTCGAGAAGCAGCTGCCAAGCAAGGCGGAGATGGATGCCCTGCTGTCGGACGTGAACCAGGCCGGCCTCGGCCGCGGGTTGCACTTCGAGCTGTTCAAGCCGGGCGCCGTGGTGGTGCGCGACTACTGCGCCGAGCTGCCGATTACGATCCGCATCAGCGGCAGCTACCACGACATCGGCGCCTTCGCCAGCGACATGGCGAACCTGCCGCGCATCGTCACGCTCAACAACATGAGCATCTCGCAAGCCAACAACGGCACGCTCACGCTGGACGCCGTGGCCAAGACCTTCCGCTACCTCGACGCCGATGAGGCGGCCGAGCTGGCCAAGTCCAAGGCCAAGGCGGCCAAGGAGAAGAAGGCCGGGGCCGAACCGAAGGGAGGCCACAAATGAGCGCAGCACTGAAGGCGGTGCGCCTGGCGCCGGGCCTGGCGCTGGCCGCGCTGCTGGGCGGATGCGGCGACGGCGACGTGCAGGAGGTGCAGGCCTGGATGGACAAGACCCGCGCCGAAACCAAGGTCCACGTCGAACCCCTGTCCGAACCGAAGACCTTCATTCCCTACGCCTACACCGGCGCGGACGCGCCCGACCCGTTCAGCCAGAACAAGCTGCTGGTCGAACTGGCCAAGTCCGCCGCCAACAGCACCAGCCCGTACAAGCCGGACATGAACCGCCGCAAGGAGTTGCTGGAGAACTTCCCGCTCGACACGATCAGGATGGTCGGCGCGATCCAGAAAGGCGGCGTGAACTACGCCCTGCTGCAAATCGACAACGCGGTGCACCAGGTGCGCGCCGGCCAGCACTTGGGCCAGAACTTCGGCCTGGTCACGTCGGTGACGGACAGCGCGGTGAACATCCGCG
The DNA here is from genome assembly GCA_035655255.1 of Telluria sp. Taxonomy (GTDB): domain Bacteria; phylum Pseudomonadota; class Gammaproteobacteria; order Burkholderiales; family Burkholderiaceae_D; genus Telluria. The sequence goes on from DASRUW010000034.1 coordinate 1,543, forward strand.
AGACGGTGCAGGATGCGGCCGGCGAATGGGTGGAACGCATGGCCAAGCTCGAACTGCAGGAAGCCAAGGACAGCAAGGAGAACCACAAATGATCAACATGACTCCCCACCCGGGCTTCGGCATGCGCCTGGCGCGTACCGGCCTGGTGCTGGCGCTGGCCGTGGCCGGCCGCGGCGCGCTCGCGGCCGACAACGCGATCGAAGCGATCACCGCCAATCAGCAGGGCTCCAACGTCATCGTCAAGGTGGCGCTGAAGAACGCCCCCGACAAGCCGCCGATCGGCTTTTCGATCACCAATCCGGCCCGCATCGCGCTCGACTTCGGCGCCACCGCCAATGCCACCGGGCGCAGCGCCCAGGACATCAACCTGGGCGACGTGCGCAGCGTGAACGTGGTGCAGGCGGGCGAGCGTTCGCGCATCGTGCTGAACCTGAGCCGCCCGCTCAACTACGCCACAGCCGTCGACGGCAATGACGTGATCGTGACCATCGAAGGGTCGGGCGGCGCCGCCACCGCGGTCGATGCCAAGGGCCTGCCGGTCGCCGTGCCGGCGCCGGCACCGGCGCCGGCCGCCGCCGTCGCGCGCCAGGTCCTGAAGAACCTCGATTTCCGGCGCGGCCCGAACGGGGAAGGCCGCATCGTGGTCGACCTGCCCAACAACCAGGTGGCCGTGGATGTGAAGCAGCAAGGCGACAAGATCCTGGTCGATTTCATGAGCACCGGCCTGCCCGAGACCTTGCGCCGGCGCCTGGACGTGACCGACTTCGGCACTCCGGTGTCGCAGGTGACCACGGTGCCGCAGGGCGAGAACACGCGCATGACCATCGACGCGCACGGCCTGTGGGAACAGACCGTGTACCAGAGCGACACCCAGCTCGTGGTCGACGTGCGTCCGATCAAGGAAGACCCCAACAAGCTGACCCAGGGCACCCAGGGCTACCGCGGCGAGAAGCTCTCGTTCAACTTCCAGAACGTGGACGTGCGCGCGGCGCTGCAGGCGATCGCCGACATCTCGGGCCTGAACATCATCACCAGCGACAGCGTGAACGGCAACCTGACCCTGCGCCTGAAGGAAGTGCCGTGGGACCAGGCGCTGGACGTGGTCCTGCAGGCCAAGGGCCTGGACATGCGCAAGAACGGCTCGGTGCTGTGGATCGCGCCCAAGGACGAGTTGCTGAGCAAGGAGAAGCTCGAGCTCGAGCAGCGCGCCCAGATCGCCGACCTGGAGCCGCTGCGTTCCGAGATCTTCCAGCTGAACTACCAGAAGGTCGACGCTTTCAAGACCGTGTTCGGGCTCGACGGCGCCGCCGGCGGCGCGGGCGGCGAGAACAAGAACCGCGTCCTGTCCAAGCGCGGCAGCGCGATCATCGATCCGCGCACCAACCAGCTGTTCGTGACCGACATCGCGTCGAAGATCGAGGACATCCGGCGCCTGATCGCCAAGACCGACGTCGCCACCAAGCAGGTGCTGATCGAGGCGCGCCTGGTCGAGGCATCCGACAACTTCTCGCGCTCGCTCGGCGCCAAGCTGGGCTTCGCCGACCTGCGCACCATCCGCGGCGGCGACAGCGGCTATCAGCTCAACGGTAACAACCGCCTGGCCGTCGGCGGCAACATGACCGGCATCGGGCAGGTGACGGGCCAGACCCCCGACAAGGGCGACGGCTACACCAACACCCAGATGATCAACCTGCCGGCCGCGCCGCTGGGCAGCGTACCGCCCGCGACCATCGCGTTCTCGCTGTTCTCCTCGGCCGCCAACCGCTTCCTCAACCTGGAGCTGTCGGCGCTCGAGGCCGACGGCAAGGGCAAGATCATCTCCAGCCCGCGCGTCGTCACCGAGGACAAGAATCCGGCCGTGATCGAGCAGGGCATCGAGCTGCCGTACCAGGCCGCCACCAGCAGCGGGGCGACCCAGATCCAGTTCAAGAAGGCCAACCTGCGCATGGAAGTGACGCCGCAGATCACCCCGGACGGCAACGTGATGCTGCAGGTCGAGGTGAACAAGGATTCGAAGGGCGAGGAGACGCGCGCCGGCTTCGCCATTAACACCCAGCATGTGAAAACGTCCGTGATGGTGGAAAATGGCGGCACGGTGGTGCTTGGCGGCATCTACCAGCAGCAGGAAACCGACAGCGAGACCAAGGTGCCGCTGCTGGGCGATGTGCCGGTGCTGGGCCATCTGTTCAAGACCAGGGGCCGCTCGAGCGGCAAGACCGAGTTGCTGGTCTTCATCACTCCGAAAATCGTCACCGAGCGGACCCCGGCTCGCTGATCCAAGAACCAGAACG
>DASRUW010000035.1:0-16650 GCA_035655255.1 Telluria sp.
CTGCCAGCGCGATCGACGTCAATACCATAGGGTTCTTGGTGTTGCTCATTTGGAAAGTCTCCTTCTTGTGTTCTTGCGACCGGATGAGGGACAACCGACCGCTCCGCCCGGGCCCGGATGCGGTGCGATCAGTTGACCAAAGTCATTTAAACAAGAAGCTCGAGGCAAGTCAACGAAATTTGAGCAATCGATTGGTCAAGTCGAAAATTACCCATATTTGGCCGTTGTTTATTTGCACAATCGATTGTTCACCTCATGTCGGTTCCGTTCGACGTGTTCCCGCATTACAATGGCAGGGAAGGAGCGACCGCCACTTGAAAATTTCTCTTGAGCAACTATCAATCAATCTGGGCTTGTCCAAGAGCACGGTCAGCCGTGCCCTGAACGGCAAGGGCCGCATGTCCGCCGAGACGCGCGCCCGCATCCAGGCGGCGGCGCGGGAGAGCGGTTATGAGCCGGACACGACGGCCCAGGAGTTGCGCCGCCGGGCCGGCCACAGCATCGGCATCTCGCTGCTCGACGGCGGACTGAGCCCGTACTTCACGCTGTTCTGGCGCGCCCTGATCGAAATCGCGGCGGAACGCGGCACGCGCTTCGTCGACATGCATGAGCCCCTCGAGAACTACGTGCGCCTGCCCGACGCGGTGATCGTCCATAACACCGACCAGGCCAGCGAACGCCTGCGCCTGCTGGCGCGGCGCCATGTGCCGGCCGTGCTGCTGGGCCACCTGCCGCATGCGGCGTTCGTGGTGCCGGACGACTTCGGCGGCGGACGGGCCGCCACCGAACACCTGCTGGGCCTGGGGCATCGGGAGATCGCCTATCTCGGCATGGTCACCCAGCAGCAGTCCGACCTGGATCGGCGCGGCGGCTACCGCGCGGCCATGCAGGACGCCGGGCTCGCGGTCGATCCGCGCCTCGAGCTGGACGGCCATTTCTCCGTCCTGGGGGCCTACCGCGCCGTGCGCCGCGCCGTCGAAAGCGGGGTGCGCTTCTCGGCCATTTTCTGCGCCAGCGACGAGATGGCCGTCGGCGCCATCGGTGCGCTGGAGGATCTTGGCCTGGCCGTGCCGGCCCAGGTGTCCATCGTCGGTTTCGACGGCCTGCCCGACATGCCCTACCAGCTCACCACGGTGGTACAGGACATCCGGCGCATCGCGCTGGAAGCCATCCAGCTGGCCGAGTCCCTCATCGCCGGGGGCAAGGCGCGCCGGATCATCGTGCCGGTCAGCTTGCGGATCGGCGCGACCAGCGGGCCGGCGGCGCGGGCCAGGGGCTAGCCGGTCATTCATGTAGCCACAGTTCGGCGCGCGACAGCGGCGTCTGCGCCGGCAGGGCGGCGTTCGGCAGATGGAACACCGTGCGCGCGCCGAGCCTGGCTTTCCTGATCTTCTCGCCGTAAAACTGCAGGAACAGCCGGTCGAACGAGCCGTCCGCCTGCATCGCATCCAGGCCCGCGCCGATGGCCGCGGCCAGCTGGGGATTGTGGCGGTTGACGAAGAAATAGGAGGCGGCCGGGTAGCGCAGCACCAGGGTCGGCTCGACGATCAGTCCTTCCCCCGCGTGGCGCTCGGCTTCGTCCCACACTTCGGTGAGCGAGCGCGGAAAGTAGTCGATGCGCTTGCTCTCCAGCATTTTGAAGAGGCCCGCGTAATTGGTCGTGGTAAAGACGCTGAAGCCATCCTGGCGCAGGATGTCGGCATCCGGCCAGTCGCTGCCTTGTCCCGCCAGTAAAGCCTGTAATTCGCCGACCTGGGTGATCCGGTGAAAGCGTTCGGCACTGGAACGGTGGATCAGGAGCAGGCGGATCCCCAGCATGCCTTTGTCAATCGGAAACCTGATCGGCAGGAACCGTTCCTCGCGCTCGGCCGAGGTCATGAAGTTGACGACGTCGATGCCCTTGCCGGCTTCCAGCAGGGCCAGGGCGCGTCCCTGGGTCAGCGGGCGTGGCGACAGGCGTAACACGTAGTGGTTGCCGGACCGGCGCAAGGCCATCTGCAGGACCTGCTCGGGGAATCCCGGCGTGTCGTCCGTTCCGCGCGGATACACGACCGCGGTCTGTGCCAGGGCGCTGGAGGATCCCCCGGTCAGGCCGGCCGCGAAGACCAGGACCAGGAGCGCGTGCTGCCAGGCGCGCTGCCTGGTGGGCGGTCGAGACGGAGCAAACGGCGTCAGCGGCATGCGATCTCCATTGCCCGCGAAGGCAGCGAGGGAGGCAATGCAAAGAGGGCGCCCGTCTCAAGCGTGCACCGGCGCGGCTCCCGCCTGCATGTTTCAAGATAGCATCGGCCGCCCCGCCATGGCAAGCAATTTGCCAGGGGCAGGCCCGCGCCGGGCCGGCTTGCCAACTCGGTATAGCTGGCGCGCGAAATCGTATAGTTCCGAGGCGAATGCAGCGGCTAGACTTCCTCGCATTCCCTTCGACCCCTCCCGGATCCATGAAAATCACCAAGCTGACCACCTACCGCGTCGCGCCGCGCTGGATGTTCCTCAAGATCGACACCGATGCCGGCGTCACCGGCTGGGGCGAGCCCGTCATCGAAGGCCGCGCCCGGACCGTGGAGGCGGCCGTGCACGAGCTGTCGCATTACCTCGTCGGCCAGGACCCGTCCCGCATCAACGACCTGTGGCAGGCCATGTACCGGGGCGGCTTCTACCGCGGCGGCCCGATCCTGATGAGCGCCATCGCCGGCATCGACCAGGCCCTGTGGGACATCAAGGGCAAGGTGCTGGGCGTGCCGGTCTACACGCTGCTCGGCGGCCTGGTGCGCGACCGCATGAAGACCTACAGCTGGGTGGGCGGCGACCGCCCGGCCGAGATCATCGCCGGCATCGGCCAGCTGATGGACGCGGGCTTCGACACCTTCAAGATGAACGGCACCGAGGAACTGGGCCTGATCGACAGCGCCGCCAAGGTCGACGCGGCGGTCGAACGCATCGCGGAAATCCGCAAGGCCTTCGGTTTCTCCATCGAATTCGGCATCGATTTTCACGGCCGGGTCGCGGCCCCCATGGCGCGCCCTCTGCTGCGCGAGCTGGAACCCTTCCGTCCGCTATTCGTGGAGGAACCCGTGCTCGCCGAGCAGTGGGAGCACTATCGCCGCCTCGCCGACAGTACCTCGATTCCGCTCGCGGCGGGCGAGCGCATGTATTCGCGCTTCGACTTCAAGCGCGTGTTCGCGGACGGCGGCCTGTCCATCGTGCAGCCGGACCTGTCGCACGCGGGCGGCATCAGCGAATGCGTGCGCATCGCGGCCATGGCGGAAGCCTACGACGTGGCGCTGGCCCCGCATTGCCCGCTCGGTCCGATCGCGCTGGCCGCCTGCCTGCACGTGGACTTCGTCTCGCACAACGCCGTGCTGCAGGAGCAGAGCATGGGCATCCACTACAACCGCGGCGCGGAGCTGCTCGATTACGTCGTCAACCGCGACGACTTCAAGCTGCGCGGCGGCTACATCGATCCGCTGCCCAAGCCGGGCCTGGGCGTCGAGATCGACGAGGGTGCGGTGGAGGAGGCGAGCCGGCACGCCTCCGACTGGCGCAATCCGCTGTGGCGCCATGCCGACGGCAGCGTCGCGGAGTGGTGACGCCATCGTCCGTGCATTCGCATTGACGCCGGGTTGCCCGCTCCTCTACCATGCATGGAGTGCCGCAACCCCTCCCGCGCATGCCTAGCCTGCCTTCCGACCGCTTCATCCGCTCCCATCTCAAGACGCGCCACCTGGTGCTGCTGGTGGAACTGGGACGCCACGCGTCGATCCTGCAGGCGGCCGAAGCGGCGGGGCTGACCCAGCCCGGCGCCTCGAAATTGATCGGTGAGCTGGAACACGCGCTGGGCGTACCGCTGTTCGAGCGCCTGCCGCGCGGCGTGGTGCCTACCTGGTACGGCAAGGTCCTGATCCGCCGCGCTGGCGCGGCCCTGGCCGAAATGGACGCGGCCCACCAGGAAGTGATGCAGGGCATGGCCGGCGTGGGCGGACGCGCGAGCGTGGGCAGCGTACTGACGCCGTCGATGTCGCTGGTGCCGCAGGCCGTCAAGCTGGTCAAGGATCTCAATCCGCGCATCGAGATCATGGTCTCGGTCGACACGAGCAAGGTGCTGGTCGAACGGCTGCGCGCGGGCGAACTCGATATCGTGGTGGGGCGCATCCTCGATCCCGCCGCCGCCGCGGAACTGCATTTCGAGCCGCTGGCCGACGAGCCGCACGTGCTGATCGTGCGCGCCGGCCACCCCTGGCTCGCGCGTGCGGACCTGTCGCTGGCCGATATCGCGGGCGGCGCCTGGGTGCTGCCTTCCGCCGGGCGCCTGCGCGACCAGCTCATGGCCTTGTTCATCGCGCGCGGGCTGGAACTGCCGCACGATATCGTCGAAACCTCCGCCTTGTCCCTGATCCCGCGGCTGCTGGCCGACAGCGACCGCGTCGTGGCCTTGCCGCCGGAACTGGTGCGCAGCCACCTGGATGCCGGCCACCTGGCCATCCTGCCGATGGACGTGGGCCTGCGCGCCGACGTGTACGGCATCGTCACCCGCAAGCGCCACCATCTGTCCCCGTCCGCGCACGCCATGCTGGAAGCCTTGCGCGAGGCCGGGGGCCTCAATCCACCGACGCCGCGCCCCTGAGGCGACGAATACAAAATCCGTATATTTCGCGCACGATTCGTTATTGGATCGTGCGGCCGGTGGTCCGTATGATGGCTTCAACGACATCAACGGGGGCACATCTCACATGAGCGAGTTTTTGCTGGGCATCGACTGGGGGAGCACCAACCGCCGGGCCTACCTGATGGACCACGGCGGCCGGTGCGTGCGCCGCCACGCCGACGGGGTGGGCATGCTGTCCGCGCGCGGCCGCTTCGCCGCCGCCCTGGCCGAATTGTGCGAACAGCTGGCAGTTCCGGCCGGGACGCCGGTAGTCATGTCCGGCATGGTCGGCAGCGCCCAGGGCTGGCAGGAGGTGCCCTACCTGACGGCGGACGTCCCGCTCGACGAACTGCCGCGCAGCCTGGCCAAGGTCGCCGGCGGCGGCCGGCCGCTCTTCATCGTCCCCGGTTACTGCCAGCGCGGGACGAACGTGGACGTGATGCGCGGCGAGGAAACCCAGCTGCTCGGAGCGCGGGCGCTGGGCCAGGGCGACGGCTGGGTGGTCCTGCCCGGTACGCACAGCAAGTGGGCGCAGCTGCAGGACGGCCGCATCGCGCGCTGGACCACCTACATGACCGGCGAGCTGTTCGCCTTGCTGGCGCAGGGCGGCACGCTGTCCGCGCTGATGGCGGAGGGCCAGGAGGACGGCGACGAAGATCGCGCCGCCTTCGAAGCCGGCCTCGCCCTGGCGCGCGAGCGCGCGCCGCTCACCCACACCCTGTTTTCGATCCGCGCCCGCGTGGTCACCGGCAGCCTGCCGGCGGAACAGGCGCGCGGCTTCGTCAGCGGTCTATTGATCGGCACGGAATTCGTGGCGAACGCGATGGACGCGGGCGGGCAGCTCGCCATCCTCGGCTCGCCCGCGCTCACGCGCCGCTATCGGGACGCCGCTTCCGTTTTCGGCCTGGACGTCCGCCACATCGATCCGGACGAGGCGTATTGCGCGGCCCTGGCGCGCTTCTTTCAAGCGAAAGTGAACCCATGAACCTCTCGTCCTATCAGCCTCCGATCGTCGCGATCCTGCGCGGCTTGCCGCCCGCGGACGCGCCGACCATCGCCACCCGGCTCTACGAGGCGGGCATCCGCCTCATGGAAGTCCCCCTGAACCGGCCCGGCGCCGTCGAGGCCATCGCCGCCATGGCCGGCCTGGGCTTTCCCGACCTGCTGGTGGGCGGCGGCACCATGCTGACCACGGCGGACGTGGATGCCGTGTGCGCCGCCGGCGGGCGCCTGTTCGTGTCCCCGCACTGCGATCCCGACCTGATCCGCTACGCCCGCGCCGCCGGCATGCTGTCCGTGCCCGGCGTGGCCACGCCCAGCGAGGCTTTCGCGGCGCTGCGTGCCGGCGCCCATGCGCTCAAGCTGTTCCCGGCCGAAGCCCTGGGCCAGGCCGGCTTGCGGGCGCTGCGCACGGTGCTCCCTGCGGGCACCCTGGTCTGGCCGGTCGGCGGCGTGGAGCCGGAGACGCTGGCGGCCTGGATCGCGGCCGGCGCCGATGGCTTCGGCATCGGCTCGGCCCTGTACCGTCCCGGCATGGACGGCGTGGCCGCCGCCGCCAACGCGCACCGCTTCCTCGACGCCTGGCGCGCCGCTCGCCCCAAGGAGTCCGCATGACACGCGAATACGAAGCCAGCTGCGTCTGGCCGGTGAGCGCCGAGCTCGGAGAGGGGCCGATGTGGTCCGCCGCCGACGGCCGCCTGTACTTTGTCGACATCCTGGCGGCCCGCCTGCACGCCTACAGTCCGGCGAACGGGGAGCGCCGCTCCTGGGCCATGCCCGACTACATCTGCTGGCTGGTGCCGCGCCGTGACGGCGACGGCTTCATGGCGGGATTGCGCGACCGCGTCGTGCGCCTGTGGCTGGAGCCGGAAGTGCGGATCGAAGCGCTCGACCTCCCGCTCGGCCTGGAGGAGGGCGTGCGCCTCAACGACGCCAAGGCCGACCGGCATGGGAACCTGTGGTTCGGTTGCATGCACGGGACGCACAAGCAGCGCCCCCTGGGCCGCCTGTTCCGCCTGACGCCGGATCTCGCGCTGACCGAGCACGCGCGCGACGTCCATATCTGCAACGGCCCGGCCTTCGCGCCCGGCGGCGAGCGGATGCTGCATACGGACAGCCTCACCGGCTGCGTGTACGCGTATCCGCTGGATGCGGACGGCGCGCCCGCGCATGGGCCCTCGCTGTGGCGCGCGTTCGACGGCGCGCGCGAGGGCTCGCCCGACGGCATGACCTTCGACGGCGCCGGCGGCCTCTGGATCGCGCAGTGGGGCGCGGGCCGGGTCTGCCGCTACCGCGCCGACGGCAGCGTGGACGCGGTCGTGCGGGTGCCGGTCTCGCAGCCGTCTTCGTGCGCCTTCGGCGGGCCGGACCTGGCGACGCTGTTCATCACCAGCGCCCGCGAGGATCTCACGCCCGAGCGGCTGGCCGCCGAACCCCTGGCCGGGGCGCTGTTCGCCATCCGCCTGGACGTGCCGGGACTGCTCCCCGCTCACTTTGGATAAGACCTCATGAAGATCGATCGCTTTTCGTGGGCGGGGCTGCTCGCGCTCGCACTGCTTGCCTCCTGCGGCGGAGGCGGCGCGCCCAGCTCCTCCAGCCCGCCTCCGGTCGTCGTCACGCCGCCGCCCGCGCCAAGCTCGCTGGGCGATTTTCCCGATCCCTTCGTGCTGGCGGACCAGGGCGCGTACTATGCGTATGCGACGAACGCGCAGGGCAGGCACGTGCAGCTGGCGCGCTCCTCCGACCTGCATGCCTGGTCCGCGCAGCCGGACGCCATGCCCACGCTGGCGCGCTGGGTGCGCACCGGCAGCCCCAACGTGTGGGCGCCGGAGGTCGCGCATATCGGCAGTTCCTACGTCCTGTACTACACGGCGCACGACGACGCGAGCGGGCGCCAGTGCGTGGGCGCCGCGGTGTCCGCCGCGCCGTCCGGACCGTTCGTCGACAACGCGAACGCGCCGCTGGTGTGCCAGGTGGAGGAGGGCGGGACCATCGACCCCAGTCCCCTTGCGAGCGGCGGCAAGCTGTATCTGTACTTCAAGAGCGACGGCAACTGCTGCCATCTGCCGACGCGCATCTTTGCCCAGGAGCTGCGCGCCGACGGCCTGGCCGTCGTCGGCAGCCCGGTCGCCCTGCTCACCAACGAACGGACGTGGGAGGGCGCCGTGATCGAGGCGCCGACCATGTTCGCCAAGGACGGCCGCTTCCTCCTTTTCTATTCGGCGAACGACTATGCCGGCGCGGCCTATGCCACCGGCTACGCCGTCTGCAGCGGCCCGCTCGGCCCCTGCGAGCGGGCGCCGGACAGTCCCATCCTTGTCAGCCGCGCCACCGAACCGAAGCTGATCGGCCCTGGCCACCAGGCCGTGTTCCAGGTGGGCGACCAGACCTGGATCGCCTATCACGCCTGGGAGGAGCTGGCAGGCGGAGCGCAGGGAAACCGCCGCTTCATGTACATTGACAAGCTCGATTGGGTCGACGGCCGCCCGGTGGTGCGCGGTCCGACCATGGTGCCGTAAGCGTATGAGACGATCCCGCATTCGCCACACCTGCGCATTCCTGCTCGCCATGACGGCCTTCGCCTGCGGTGTGCAGGCGCAGACGCCGTACCACAATCCGCTGGCCCTGCGCCTGTCCGACGGCGCGCCGGCCGAGAACTGCGCCGATCCCGCCGTGCTGCGCGACCCGGCATCGGCCAAGCCCACCTGGTACCTGTACTGCACCACGGACCCGGTCAGCCGCCAGGAACGCGACGGCGCCGGCTGGCGCTTCCATCTCGTGCCGACCTACCGCTCCGCGGACCTGGTGCACTGGGACTTCGTGGGCGACGCCTTCGCCGGCCGTCCCGCCGTGGCCGCGCCCAAGGCGGGGCTGTGGGCGCCCGAGCCGGAGTACTTCAACGGCCGCTACTACCTGTACTTCACCGTCACCGACGTGGCCGATGCCGCCAGCCCGGCGCCGGGCTGCGACAACGACAGCGCCATCGCCGTCGCCACCAGCGCCGCGCCGACCGGCCCGTGGGAGGCCGCGCCGCAGCCCGTCGTGGGGCCGCGCCGCGCAGGGGAGGGCTGCGCGTTTCACTGGACCTTCGACCCGAAGGTCCTGGTTACGCCCACGGGCGGCAAATACATCTATTACGGCAGCTACGGCGGCGGAGTCTTCGTGCAGCGGCTGTCCGACGACGGCCTGCACGCGCTCGGGGACCCGGTGCGGGTCGGCGCATCCGGACGCTACGAGGGGGCGGAGGTGGTGCGCCACGGCGGCGCCTACTACCTGTTCGCCTCGGCCACCGATTGCTGCAACGGCCCGCTGACCGGCTACGCCCTGTTCGTCGGCCGCGCGCAGCGTCCGGAAGGCCCCTTCCTCGACCGCGAAGGCAACGACATGGCGGCGGCCCGCGCGGGCGGCACCCCGTTCATGGCGCAGAACGGCAACCGCTGGGTCGGCAGCGGCCACAACACCGTGTTCGAGGACGCGGCCGGCCAGTGGTGGACCATCTACCACGCCATTGACCGCAACGACCCCTACTTCAGTGTGCCGGATCGGCTGACGCGCCGTGTTGCCATGCTCGACCGCGTGGACTGGATCGACGGCTGGCCGGTGGCTGCCGGGGGCGCCGGTCCGTCGGACGCCACGCTGCCGGGGCCATACGCCGCGCCGTCAGCCTTGCCGGCCGCCGCCGCCGTGCCGTCCGCGGCGCCGCGCGCCAGGCCCTTGTGGAACGAACGTTTCCGCGCCGCCAAGCTGCCCGCGCGCTGGCGCTGGGTCCGTCCGCCCGCCGGCGACGGCTGGCGCACCGGCGCGGACGGCCTGGTCCTGCCGACCCGGAAAGCCGACCTGTACCAGGACACCAACGACGCCAGCCTGCTCACGGCCGCCTTGCCGGCCAGCGGCGATTACCGGATCGACGTGCGCCTGCATCTGGACGCGCCGGACGCCTGCTGCGCCGATCCGGTCCAGGCCGGCCTGGTCGTGTACCGCGACGACGACCACTACATCAAACTGGTCGAGCTGGCCCACGACGGCCTGCGGCAGGTGGAGTTCGCGAAAGAAACGACGCCGCGCGAGCCCGGCTACCCGCGCTACGGCAACACGGTGGTCGGCACGCCCGGCGCCTGGACCTGGCTGCGCCTTGACGTTCAACGGACCGCGCGAGAAGAACGTTATACCGCCTATTCGAGCCAGGATGGCGCACACTGGATACGTGGCGGCAGCTGGACCCACGAGCTGGGCCGCGCCGCGCGCCTCGGCCTGGTCGCGATGGGCGGCGCCGGACACCGCGCCAGCTTCGACCGCGTGGCCGTCAGCCGCCTGGCCCACTGAACAAAGAAGAAGAGGAGACTCACCTTGGACCATCCCCGCCCGCAGATGCGGCGTAACGACTGGCTGAACCTGGACGGACCCTGGGACGCCATGCTGGACGACGCCGCGCAGTACACGGAACCGGCCGAAGTGCCTTTCGACCGCGTCATCAACGTCCCGTACCCGCCCGAGGCCAAGGCCAGCGGCGTGCACGACACCGGCTACCGCCGGCGCGTCTGGTACCGCCGCGTGGTGGGCCTGGACGACACGCTCGCGCCGCACGCGGACGAGCGCCTGATGCTGCATTTCGGCGCCGTCAACTACCGCGCCCGGATCTGGATCAACGGCCGCTTCGCGCTCCAGCACAAGGGCGGGCACACGCCGTTCTCGATCGACGTCACGCGCTTCCTGGTTGGCACGTCGGTGGAGATCGTGGTGCAGGCCGAGGACGACCCGCACGACATGCACAAGGTGCGCGGCAAGATGGACTGGCAGCTCGAGCCGCATTCGATCTGGTACCCGCGCACCACCGGCATCTGGCGCACGGTCTGGATGGAAAAGCTGGCGCGCACCCACGTGGCGCGGCTGCGCTGGACGGCGGACGTGGCCTCGTGGCAGGTCCGGCTCGACGCCGACATCGCCCATGCGCCGCCCGGCTGCACCGCCAACGTCGTGCTGCGCCTGGGCGAGCGCACCCTCGTGTCCGACCGCTGCCTGCTGACCGAGACACGCCTGTCGCGCCTGTTCCAGCTGCCCGACCCCGGCATCGACGACGCCCGCGCCCACTGGATGTGGAGCCCGGAGAGCCCGCAGCTGATCGAGGCCGAAGTGAGCCTGCACGGGCCGGACGGCGCGCATTACGACACGGTGTTCAGCTATACGGCCCTGCGCACCGTCGGCGTGCAGGGGGACCGCTTCATGCTCAACAGCCGTCCCTATTACCTGCGCATGGTGCTGGACCAGGGCTACTGGCCGGATTCGCTGATGGTGGCCACGTCCGCCCAGCTGCGCGAGGACGTCCTGCTGATCAAGCGCCTGGGCTTCAACGGCGTGCGCAAGCACCAGAAGTCGGAGGACCCGCGCTGGCTGTACTGGTGCGACGTGCTGGGCCTGTGCGTGTGGGCCGAGATGCCCTCCGCCTACGGCTTTTCCGGCGAGACCGTGCACGGCGTGATGGAGGAGTGGAAGGAGCTGGTCGAGCGCGACATCTCGCATCCCTGCGTGGTGGCCTGGGTGCCGACCAACGAATCCTGGGGCGTGCCGGAGCTGATGCACGACCCGCGCCAGGTCGACTTCGTGCGCGCCCTCTACCACATGACCCGGGCCCTGGATGGCTCGCGTCCCGTGGTCGGCAACGACGGCTGGGAGATGCCGTGCGGGGACTTCGTCAACATCCACGACTACCACTACGACCCGGAAGAACTGTACGCCCGCTACGGCACGCGCGAGAAGGTGGCCTACACGCTGGAACACGTGCAGCCGGCGCGGCGCAAGCTGGTGATCGACGGTTTCACGGGCCTGGGCAAGCCCTTGTTCCTGTCCGAATTCGGCGGCATCGCCTGCATGGATGCGCGCGACAAGGGCTGGGGCTATTCCGTGGCCAAGGACGGCGCGGAGCTGCTGGAGCGCTACCGCGCCCTGATGGCGGCCATCCACCGCTGCCTGCCGCTGTCGGGCTTCTGCTACACCCAGCTGACCGACACCTTCCTCGAGAAGAACGGCCTGCTGACGGAGGACCGGGTTCCCAAGGCGCCGATCGAGCAGCTGGCCGAGGCCACCCGCGGGCCGGACGCGATCCTGCACGACTGGTATGTCGATCCCCTGGGCCACAGCGAGAAGTGGCGCGCCCTGCGCGGGGCGATCTGGCCTCCGGCCGCCGCCGGCGCCGCCGGGGTGACCCTGGTGCCGGCGAGCCCGGGGCCGGAGGACACGCCGGGCGGCACGCCGCGTATCGCCGCCTGAACGCGGCGCAACGACAAGATGGGAGACACCGTGGCACGACGAGGTATGCGCCTGGCCCTGGCCCTGCTGCTGGCGACGCTGTGCGCGCCGGCCCTGGCCCAGGTCGAGGTCCGCTTGTGGACCCTGCTGAGCGGCGGCGACGGCGCGCGCATGGCCGCGCTGATCAATGATTTCAACGCCAGCCAGAACGAGGTGCGGGTGGTCAGCACCACGCTCAAGTGGGGCGAGCCGTTCTACACCAAGCTGATCACGGCCACCGTGGTCGGCGCCGGCCCGGACCTGGCGACGGTGCACCTGTCGCGCATGACCAACCTGGCCGGGGGCGGCGTGCTGCGCCCGATCGCGCCGCAGGAGCTGGCGGCGGCGGGGCTGCGCGGGGAGGACTACTTTCCGCGCCAGTGGGAGAAATCGCATTACCAGGGTAGCCTGTACGCGGTGCCGCTGGACCTGCATCCGCTGGTCCTGTACTACAACAAGCGGCTGGCCGGCCGCGCCGGGCTGCTGGACGCGCGCGGCCAGCTCAAGCCGATCGAAGGCATCGATGCGCTGACGGCGGCCTTCCGCGCGGTCAAGGAAAAGACCGGCATGCCCGGCATGACGATGGAGAGCAGCCAGAGTTCGTTCGCGCTGTGGCGCCTGTGGCTGTCGATGCTGGCCCAGCGCCACGTCCAGGTCATCGACCACGGCAGGTTCGCCTACCGGACGGCCGGCGTGGAGTGCCTGCGCCAGGTGGCGGACTGGTTCGACCGCGGCTACGCGACGCCGGGGCTGGACTACGCCGCTTCCACCAGCCAGTTCATGGGCGGGAACGCGGGCTTCATGATCAACGGCGTGTGGGAAGTGCCGGAACTGGTGCGTTCCAGCGCGCGCGGCACGCTGGGCTTCGACTACGGCATCGTGCCCCTGCCACGCCTGTACGGCGACGCCAGCGCGTGGGCCGATTCGCATGGCTTCGCGATCCCGGCCAACGAGGCCCATCCCATGCCGCCCGCGAAAGTGCGCGCCGTGCTGCGCTTCGTGGCCTATGTCAGCACCCATTCGCTCGGCTGGGCCCAGGGCGGCCATATTCCGGCCTACCGCCCGGTGGCCGAATCGGACGCCGCCCGCTCCCTGATGCCCAATGCCCTGTACGCGGACGCGGCCCGGCACGTCGTGTACGACCCGGACGGCTGGTACATGGGGGCGGCCGGGCCGCTGGAGGCGATCGCTTCCAAGTTCCTGCCGGCGGCGCTGTCGCAGCAGCTGGCGCCGGACGAGGCCCTGCGCATGTTCGAGCAGGAGGCCGCGCGCCTGCTGCGCAAGCCGCCACCACGCTATTGAGGCGCGAGGAACCATGAAACCCAACGACCTTCCCGTCCAGGCGGCGCCCGCCAGGGCCGCGCGCAGCGAGGCGCTGTCGGCCGCGCTGCTGCTGGTGCCGTTCGCCGCGGCCTTCCTGCTGTTCTTCGGCCTGCCGGCGCTGCAGACCTTCTACCTGAGCCTGACCGACAGCAGCCTGACGCGCACCAGCGGCTTCGTCGGCCTGGCCAACTACGCCACCCTGGTGCACGATCCGTCGTTCTGGGCCTCGCTCGGGAACACCTTCTACTTCGCGCTGCTGACGGTCATTCCGCTGACCGCGCTGGGCCTCGTGATGGCGCTGCTGGTCGAGCGCTTCACGCGCGCCGCCGGGCTGCTGCAGGGGGCCTTCTTCCTGCCCTTCGTGCTGCCGATCTCGGTCATGACCCTGATCGCCGACTGGATGCTGCAGCCGTCCTCCGGCATCGTCAACCACCTGCTCGGCATCCAGCGCGCCTGGCTTGCGGACCTGCACTGGGCCATGCCTTCGGTTGCCATCGGGACGATCTGGTGGACGGTGGGCTTCAACATGCTGATGTTCATGGCGGGCCTGCGCAACATTCCGGCCGACCTGTACGAGGCGGCATCGCTGGACGGCGCGCGCGGCTTCACCCTGTTTCGCACCATTACCTGGCCGGCCCTGCGGCCGGTGACGTGGACGGTGGTGGTCCTGCAGCTGATCGCCTCGCTCAAGATCTTCGGCCAGACTTACATCCTGACCACGGGCGGCCCCTTCAACACCACGCGCGTCACGCTGCACTACATGTACGAGACCGCGTTCACCCAGAGCGACGCCGGCTACGCCGCCGCGATCGCGATGGCGTTCGTGGCGATCGTGATCGTCCTGTCGCTGCTGCAGGGCGCGATCGTGAAATGGCTGGCGCGGAGGGCGGCATGAAAAGAAAAAGTTCGCTGGGATGGTCGGTGGTGGCCGTGGCCTCGGCCCTGGCCCTGGCCGCGCTATGGATATTCCCCCTGCTGTGGGCCATGAGCACGGCGCTGCGGCCGGAATACGAGACCGTCGCGCCGGTCTTCCACTTCTTCCCGCAGCACTGGACGCTCGAGGCCTTCGCCAAGGTCCTGCGGGCCGGGAACGTACCGCGCTGGCTGTTCAACAGCGCCCTGGTCGCGCTGCTGGTCGCGGCGGTGACCATGGCGTTGAGCCTGATGGCGGCGTACGCCTTCTCGCAGCTGCGCTTCAAGGGACGCCAGCTACTGTTCATGGTGACCATGCTGGCCTTCCTGCTGCCGTTCGAGGCGCTGCTGGTGCCGCTGTTTCGCATGATGAACCAGCTTGGCCTGATCAACAGCTATGCGGGCATCGTGCTGCCGCAGGTGGTCTCGCCGGTGGTCATCTACGTCTTCAAGCAGTTCTTCGACGCGATTCCGGCCGACTTCCGCGAGGCGGCCGTGATCGACGGGGCCGGGCCGCTGCGCGTGCTTTGGACCGTCTACCTGCCAATCTCGTCCAACATCGTATGGGCGATGGCGATCGTGACCTTCATCGGGGCGTGGAACAACTTCCTCTGGCCCTTCATCATCGTCACGTCCTCGGACATGATGACCATTCCCCTGGGATTGACCCAGACCTACGATGCCTTCGGCGTGCGCTATGCACAGCTGATGGCGGCGGCGCTGCTCGGCGCCTTCCCCGTCGGGCTGGCGTACGTCCTGTTCCAGCGCCGGGTGGCGCAGGGCTTCCTGGCCGCGAGCGGTCTCAAAGGCTAATTCTTCATTGGAGTCGACATGGCATCGGTTTGCCTTCGCGGTATCAAGAAGCAGTACGACAGCAACAGCGTGATCAAGGGCGTGGACCTGCGCATCGAGGACGGCGAATTCGTCGTCTTCGTGGGGCCGTCCGGGTGCGGCAAGTCGACCCTGCTGCGCATCATCGCCGGGCTGGAGGACATCACGGAAGGCACGCTCGAAATCGGCGGCAAGGTGAGCAACGACGTCGCGCCGTCCGAGCGCGGCATCGCCATGGTGTTCCAGAGCTATGCGCTGTATCCGCACATGACGGTGGCCGAGAACATGGGCTATGCCCTCAAGCTGGCCAAGGTGCCGAAGCAGGAGATCCGCGAACGCGTCGAGCGCGCGGCGGCGATCCTGCAGATCGGCCACCTGCTCGAGCGCCGCCCCAAGGCCTTGTCCGGCGGCCAACGCCAGCGCGTGGCCATCGGCCGCGCCATCGTGCGCAAGCCCGAGGTGTTCCTGTTCGACGAGCCCCTGTCCAACCTGGACGCGGCCCTGCGCGGCCAGACCCGCGTGGAACTGGCCCGCCTGCACCGCGACCTCAAGGCGACCATGATCTACGTGACGCACGACCAGGTCGAGGCCATGACCCTCGGGCAGAAGATCGTGGTCTTCAACGCCGGCCGCATCGAGCAGGTCGGCACGCCGTTCGAGCTGTACGAGCGGCCGGTGAACCGCTTCGTGGCCGGGTTCCTCGGGTCCCCGCGCATGAACTTCCTGGACGTGACCCTGGTCGACGCCGGCGAGCGCGCGGCCACCGTGCGCCTGGCCAACGGCGCGACGGCGCAGGTCGCGGCCGACGTGGCGCGCGCGCCCGCCGGTGCGCGCCTGACGCTGGGCGTGCGGCCGGAGCATGCGGACATCCTGCGCCATGCGCAGCAGGGCGACGGCGTTCCCGCGACGGTGAACCTGGTCGAATACCTGGGCGACGTGAAGCTGGTCTACGCGCAGATCGAGGGCAGCGCCGACATGATCGCGGTGAAGTGCGACGCCGACGCGGCGCCGCCCGCGCCGGGCGATACGGTCACGCTGGCGTTCCAGCCGATGCGCGCCTTCCTGTTCGACGAGGAGGGCAGGGTGTTCCCCCCGGCCTGGACCGAGGCGGCCGCATCCGGCGTGGCGGCCTGAACCCACCCAAAAAAAGAGGCACGCCGCGCGGCGTGCCTCAAGGAGGGCCAAGCGTGATCAGGTCCAGCCGGCGTCGACGACGAATTCCTGGGCGGTGCACATGCGGCTCGCGTCGGAGGCCAGGAACAGCACCATGGCCGCGAGGTCGGCCGGCATCACTTTTCCGGGCAGGCATTGGTTGCGGGCGATTTCCTCCTCGGCCGCCGCGTCCACGTGGTGGGCGAGCTGGCGCTCGGTCATCACCCAACCGGGCGTGACGGTGTTGATGCGCACGCCCAGCGGCCCCGCGTCGCGCGCCATGCTGCGCGTGAGGCCGTGCGCGGCCGCCTTGCACATGGCATACAGCGGATAATTGCCGGCCTTGATCTTCCAGCTGGTGGAGCTGAAGTTGATGATCGAGCCGCCGCCGCGCGCTTGCATCTGCGGCAGCACCGCCTGCGCGGCGAAGAAGTAGTGGCGCAGGTTGATGGCGATCCGGTCGTCCCAATATGCGCGGTCCACCGCTTCGACCGTATGGCGGGCGTCGT